>NZ_JACGWF010000027.1:0-45189 GCF_014077595.1 Colwellia sp. 6M3
GATCAAGGTGATGCACCTACTGAGGATGACACGTCAAGTGAAGACAACCTTGAAGTAGCAGACCCTGATGATATTGATGCACTGCTAGATTCGATTAACGACAAAGATGAAACTCCGACTGAGAATAAAGCTTCTACTGACGATATTGACGAGAATGACAATAGCCTTGATGAGTCAAACGAAGTAGCAGACCCTGATGATATTGATGCACTATTAGATTCGATTAACGCTCAAGACGAAACTCCGACAGAAAATAAAGCTTCGACTGAGGAAATTGACGAGAGTGACGTTAGCCTTGATGATGCAAGTGAAATAACAGAGTCAGAGTCTACTGAAAGTGAAAATACCGAGCTCATTAATAACTTTACGGATGAATACGTACAATCATTTATAGATACTGATCTGAGCGATGTATCCGATGAGAACGCCACCGAAAGTTTGGATACAGACAATGCTGATGATGTATCCAATAAGGCTGCTGAACAAGAGCAACGGGCTGAACAAGTAAGTAAAGAAAGCGAAACTCTTGAGAATAATGATAAAAGCGATAGTGCCGATAATAGCGAAGACATTTCAGATGATTTTGACATTGACGCTTTAATTGAAGAAGTCAATCATAACTCAGAAGCCGAGAGTGAAGATGCATTAGAAATTGGTGATGATGTTCTTGATACCGAATTATCTGATAGTGATTTACAGTCTAAAGAATCTGAGAGCGAATTAGCAGATCAAGAAGCTGCGGCGATAGATGAAGAAACTTTAGCGGCATTATCCGGTGACTTTGACGAGTCAACATTAACTAACTTATTGAACGACGAAAAAGATAGTAATGATATGGTGGAGTTATCTCCGGACTTTACTGATAGTAATGTTTTAGCTGATTTACTTGCCGATGATGAGACCCCGGCACAAGCTAATGATAGAAAATCAGAAGCCAGTAATGTTGAGGAAGTTAAAGGCATTAAAGAATTAGATAACCTAGATTTTGATGACTTGTTAGCAAATATTGAAGAAGAAAGTGGCCAAAGCAGTAGCGATGAATTTGAATACAGCGAAGGTTTTGATATTGGCGATGACTTTGAATTAGATGTGTCAGAAGATGTTACCTTAGAAGATAACGATTCGAATAAGGAAAATAAAGAGGAAGATTTTATTTCTGTAGATTCTTTATTATCCGATAGTTTACTTGATGGCAAGCCTACAGAACCCTATGAAAAAATGAACATTGATGTAGGGTTAAGCGAATTTCCTGAGTTTTCTGGTAATATTACCGAAGAAGATGTTGATGACGATGATAATGGTATTGCCGCTAAATTAGACTTAGCGAAAGTTTACCTAGAAATTGGCGATCAAGATAATGCCGAAGTGATCTTACTTGATGTGATCAAGCAAGGTGATGCACAGCAGCAGTTTGATGCTCAACAATTATTAGATAATCTTAAAGATTAATATATTTTAATGCTGTAGGTAATAGTAAGGCTGCTCTTTGCAGCCTTTATACTTTTTAATTATTGCAAAGTGTTGAATACATTAATTCAATTGGTATAACGCGTAAAATAATGGATAATGTCTCACCTTAGCAATGGAGGATAAAATGCGTTACGCTTTAGGCATAGAATACGATGGTAGTAACTACTACGGTTGGCAAAGACAAAAGAATGTAATTAGCGTTCAAGAGTCGGTAGAAAAAGCTTTATCAAAAATTGCCAATGAACCCATTGAGGTGGTCTGCGCAGGCAGAACCGATACTGGGGTTAATGCGACCAATCAGGTCATTCATTTTGAAACAGAAAAGGTGCGTAAAGATGTTGCGTGGACATTAGGGGTTAACACTAACTTACCTAAAGACATTGCCGTATCTTGGGTGAAAGAAGTTAATACTGACTTTCATGCTCGCTTTAGCGCAACAGCTCGGCGCTACCGTTATATCATTAATAATAATCGTCTACGGTCGGCTATTTTAAGTTCTGGTATTAGTTTTTGCCATTACCCACTAAATGAAAATTTAATGCATCAAGCGGCACAATACTTAGTTGGACGTCATGACTTTACATCATTTAGAACGGTGCACTGTCAGTCAAATTCGCCTACTAGAACTTTGCACTATTGTAATGTTTATCGCCAAGGTGAGTTCGTTATTATTGATATTAAAGGCAATGCATTTTTACACCATATGGTGAGAAATATTGCAGGTAGTTTAATGAAAGTCGGTCAGGAACTAAAACCTGTTAGTTGGCTCAAAGAAGTACTTGAGGCTAAAAACCGTTGTGTTGCGGGTATTACGGCTCCTTCTGCGGGACTCTATTTTGTTGATGTGGATTACCCAGAAACGTTCGGTATTCCAAAGCGTAGCCCAGGACCATTATTTCTACTATAATCAATATTAAAGCCATGTTGATTGATGACTTATTTAATGACTATCTTAGGCAATAATCGTGCTATAAAGATAGATACGCAATTAAACTGTTTGATTTTCGTTAGTCATTAGACATTTTTTTAAATGAAACGGTAGCGTAGTTAATTACTCAAATAAGTGAATAAGAAGAAAACAGACCAGTTTTTCCTATAATTGTGTAGGTGTTCTATGGTCTAATTCAACGAATTAGCAAAAATTTTATATTTAGTGGTTGTATTTTAAACAATTATTAAATTTTTTCGTGTATAGGCAAAAATATATTATGAGCTGGATTGAAAAGATTCTCCCAAAAGCAAAAGCAACACAAAAAAGAAATATTCCAGAAGGTGTTTGGAGTAAGTGTTCTAGCTGTAACGCGGTGCTTTATAAAGTTGAGCTAGATCGACAAATGTCAGTTTGTCCAAAGTGTGATCATCACATGCGTATTTCTGCACGCAAACGTATCGATGGTTTTCTTGACCAAGGCGAGCGAGTTGAACTAGGTGAAGAGTTTGAAGCACAAGATATTCTTAAATTTAAAGACTCTAAACGCTATAAAGATCGTATTTCAGCGGCGCAAAAAAGTACCGGTGAAAAAGATGCGCTAGTGGTTATGAGAGGCGAACTTCATGGGCAACCTATTGTGGTAGCTGCATTTGAATTTGGTTTCTTGGGTGGCTCAATGGCGTCTGTTGTTGGTGCTCGCTTTGTTAAAGGTGTCGAATATTGTTTAAAGCATAACGTACCCTTTGTTTGCTTTTCTGCCAGTGGTGGCGCACGTATGCAAGAAGCATTGTTTTCACTAATGCAAATGGCAAAAACCAGTGCAGCATTAGCTAAAATGAGTGAAAAAGGCCTTCCTTATGTTTCAGTGCTAACCGATCCTACTATGGGTGGTGTTTCAGCAAGTTTAGCTATGTTAGGTGACATTAATGTTGCCGAGCCTAAAGCATTAATTGGCTTTGCTGGCCCGCGCGTTATCGAACAAACCGTTCGTGAAAAACTACCTGAAGGCTTTCAGCGTAGTGAATTCTTAAAAGAAAAAGGTGCGATTGACATTATTGTAGATCGTCGCGAAATGCGCAGTACTTTAGCAAGAATGCTTGCTAAATTTATGGGGCAAGATAGCCCAGCAGCATAACGGAAAATTCATGTCAAAAATGATTAAAGGCCATTCAGCGAGAAACAATCTCACTGAATGGCTTTCTTATTTAGAGAGTATTCATTCAGTTGAAATAGAGCTTGGCTTAACTCGCATTAATGCTGTTGCCAAAAAGCTTAATATTGCATTTCCTTCGTCTACTGTTATCACGGTTGCTGGCACTAATGGTAAAGGCACAACCTGTGCATTTTTAGAGAATGCTTTTTTAGCTCAAAATTTAACGTGCTCGGTATATTCATCTCCACATATTGAACGCTTTAATGAGCGTTTGCGCCTCAATAAAGTTGAAGTAAATGATGATGACTTGGTTAATGCCTTTGAAACTATCGAGCGTACTCGCGAAGACATATCCTTAACTTATTATGAATATACAACATTAGCGGCTTTGTTAATTTTAACCGCACAGCAGCCCGATGTTATTATTCTTGAGGTTGGTTTAGGCGGGCGTTTGGATGCTACCAATATCGTTGATGCAGATGTTGCTGTGATTACGACTATTGATCTCGATCACCAAGCTTATTTGGGCAATACTCGCGAAGCCATTGGTTTTGAGAAAGCTGGGATAATGCGCTCCAACAAAATTGCAGTCATTGGTGATACCAACCCACCAAATTCACTGATAGAACATGCAAAATGCATTGGCGCTAAATCATACTTTCGTGACAAAAACTTTATGATTGAACAATCTAATAACAATGATTGGCAGTGGCAAAGTGATAGGCATAATTTTTCAGGGCTTTCTGATTGTAAAATACCACAAGACAATGTTGGCACAGCAATAATGGTGCTTAGTGTATTGTCTGATAAGCTTGCGTTAACGCTAGACAGCACATTTATAAATACAGTGATTGATGAAACTATTGTTGCTGGCAGAATGGAGAAGTTTAGTGATGGTTGCGATGTTATTTTAGATGTTGGGCATAACCCACAAGCTGCAAGATACCTAGCCTCACAATTACAACAATTGAATTATCCCAAGGTACATGCTGTTTTAGGAATGCTTGCTGATAAAGATACAACAAATACTGTCGCGCCACTTTTACCTTTAGTTTCGCATTGGTATATTGGTACGCTTGACGCTCCAAGGGGGCGTGCAGCAAAAAGTATCTTAGAATCTACACAAATAGACACGACAAAGGTGAATTGCTTTGACAATGTCTCTCAGGCATTTAAAATGGCAAAACATAATGCAAAAGCAACTGATCTTATTCTGGTTTTTGGATCTTTCTTTACGGTTGCTGAAATAAGACGTTTGTTAGTTTAACTATGATTGGAGTTTAATTTGTCTACACCATTTCAAAATCGTTTAGTTGGTACTATTATTGTTGCGGCTATCGCTATTATATTTTTACCTGATGTACTTGATGGCGACAAAAAAACATACCAAGATAACTTTGAAGCGATTCCAGATGCTCCGCAAGTTAATTTAACTCAAGAAAATACCAGCTTTCCTGAGCACAAACTCGCTAATTTACCCACAGAAGATTTTACTGATGAGTTAGCGCTCGACGATCAAAGTGTTATAGATTCAGCAAATGCGCTCAAAGAAAAAGATGTTACGGTAACCACGCTAGCTAAAGAAGCCCCTTTTTCTTCGGATAAAGCTACTCTACCAGCAAAAAATACGATTGATAAAGTGACAAAAAAATCACCAAGTAAAGCCGTAACAGAGCAAGCATGGGTTATTCAATTAGGCAGTTTTCGTCACCAAAACAATGTTGATGAATTGGTCAGTAAGTTACAAAAAGAAGGCTACACCGCCTTTACTAAACCTATTAAGACTAAGTCAGGAAAGTTGACCAAAGTTTTTATTGGACCTGAATTAATAAAATCATCGCTAGAAGAAAAACTACCAGCATTGAAAAAGCTAACAAATGTACAAGGTAAAGTTGCTCGATTCTATCCCGCTAAATAATAAAATTATTAGCAAATCCTAGGCGGCTTCTGGTAGAATGCGCGCCTCTAATCAATGAGAATATTCGATTTATGGTTTGGATAGATTATGCCATTTTGGCTGTTATTGGCATTTCAGCTTTAATAAGTTTAGTGCGTGGCTTTGTCAAAGAAGCTGTGTCTTTAATTGTCTGGATCAGTGCTTTCTTTGTCGCAAGTACCTTCTATCTTAATTTGTCGACCCTACTCACCAATATTTCCGATCAACTGCTGCGTAATGCTGCCTCGATTGCTATTTTATTTATCTCCACGCTAATCTTAGGCGCATTGGTTAATTACGTTATTGGACAACTGGTTAGTAAAACTGGTTTGTCTGGCACAGACAGAGTATTAGGTATCGTTTTTGGTGCGCTAAGAGGCGTACTGATTATTGCCGCCGTTTTATTTTTTATGGACGCATTTACACCGGCATCCTCTGCAACTTGGTGGCAAAACTCTCAATTGGTTCCAGAATTTACATTAATAGTTGAATGGTTTTTTGAATATCTCAAACAATCGTCAAGTTTTTTAGCTTAGTATTTAAACCTAGTTCGTCGGAGAATAAGTGCATGTGTGGTATTGTTGGTATTGTTGGTAAATCCCCCGTTGGTCAAGCATTGTATGATGGTTTAACGGTTTTACAGCATCGTGGACAAGACGCTGCGGGTATCGTGACTATTCACGAAAACACCTTTAGATTACGCAAAGGTAATGGTTTAGTTAAAGATGTTTTTCATACTCGTCATATGTTGCGCCTTCAAGGTAATATGGGTATTGGGCATATTCGCTACCCAACGGCTGGTACGTCTAGCTCTTCAGAAGCGCAGCCTTTTTATGCTAACTCACCTTTTGGTATTTCATTAGCGCATAACGGTAATTTGACGAACGCTGAAGAGCTTAAATTATGGCTTAACAGTGAAGCTAGACGTCATGTTAATACTACATCTGACTCTGAACTATTACTTAATATTTTAGGTCATGAATTACAAAATTCAGAACAGCATAAATTAGACCCTAGTGATATTTTTACCGCAATAAGTAATGTTCATAAGCGTGTACGTGGCGCCTATGCAACGGTTGCCTTAATTATTGGTTATGGCATGGTGGCATTTCGTGACCCTAACGGTATTCGTCCACTAGTATTTGGTAAGCGCGAAACTACATCAGGTGTTGAGTATATGGTTGCATCTGAATCGGTTGCGCTTGATGCTAACGAGTTCGAATTTGTTCGTGATGTTGCGCCTGGTGAAGCTATTTTCTTCACAGAATCAGGCCAAATTCATAGCCAACAATGTGCTGAAAACCCTTCTTTTCACCCTTGTATTTTTGAATATGTTTACTTCGCTCGCCCTGACTCTTCAATTGATAAAATTTCTGTTTACGGATCTCGTGTTGATATGGGTAAAAAACTTGGCGATAAAATTGCTAAAGAATGGGATGACATCGATATAGATGTTGTGATCCCTATCCCTGAAACTTCTTGTGATACAGCGCTAGAAATTGCTCGTCATCTGAATATTCCATATCGTCAGGGTTTTGTTAAAAATCGCTACATTGGCCGCACGTTTATTATGCCAGGACAAGAGCAGCGTAAAAAATCAGTACGTCGTAAACTGAACGCTATCGGTGCAGAATTTGTGGGTAAAAATGTTTTACTCGTAGATGACTCTATTGTTCGTGGCACTACGTCAGGTCAAATCATTGAAATGGCAAGGGCAGCCGGCGCTAAAAAAGTATACTTTGCATCTGCAGCGCCTGAAATACGCTTCCCTAATGTTTATGGTATTGATATGCCAAGTGCAAATGAATTGATTGCACATGGTCGTGACCTTGACGATATTTGCGAAATTATCGGTGCTGATAAGTTAATATTCCAAACCTTAGAAGATTTAGTGTCAGCTGTATCAACGGCTAACCCAGATATTACAGAGTTTGAAACCTCAGTTTTTAACGGCGAATATGTGACAAAAGACATCGACCAAAGCTATTTAGATAGATTAGATGCGATGCGAAACAATGAAACTAAAGAAACTTCAGACAAAAATGCTGACTCAATTATTGATATGTATAATGAAGGTGCTGAATAAAGCATGATGGGGATTTAGGTATTTATTAACTGATAACTCTGAATACCAAATTTAAGTCATAAAAAAACCGCTATTAAGCGGTTTTTTTATGACTGTTATCAAATCAGCTGACGTATTCAACACCTAAACCAGAGTTAAATACGATAGCACTGGCGGCCATCAAGGCTACAATAAGTACCAAACCACAAGTAACTACTGAGCTTGAATAAATAAAGCCTTTTTCTTCAGGTATATTCATCATAATCGGTACACCTGAATAAAGTAGGTAAACTGAATAACATAATGCCGCTAACCCAGCGAGTACAACAAACCATAAAACAGGAAATAATGCGGTTAACCCTGCCATTAATAATGGGGTAGCTGTGTATGCTGCTAATTCTAACGATTGGGTGAAGTCAGGTTTTGAATCAAAAGTTTTTGCCATCCACTGAATTAAAATGGCTAAAGAAAAAACACCTAGAATTAAACCAAAGTACATTGCTACTGACATAAATAGAGCGTTTGACTCTGTCAGTTTAATTGGATCTCCAGCACCGATAGACCAACCAATATGCGCTGCAGCATAATAACCACAAATAGCTGGAATTAATGCAATGGTGAGTATATGCACCATCGAATACATTAAACTCTCGTGACGCTTCTCAATTGTTTGCCATTCTTTTTTAGGTGCAGTATAAAGCCCCCAGATATGATTTAAGATCATGTTAAATACCTCTCTCTGTCCCCAAAAATAATGCAGATATAAGTAAAATTCTGCGACCTTACATTCTAATCAACTTTCTTATTTTTATTGTTGATATGTTATTTATGTAAGATGGCGAGGGATTCGTCAAGACTTGTTTGATATTTCAACGTAAAAAGATGTTTTTTAGCCATCTACCAGTCTAATTGTCCAATTTTTCGGGCGAAAAACTGATTTAACAGACTTTAATTCGAACAATTTTCATGACTTCAAGTTCAAAACCTGCAACCGTTTCAGTCGCTGGATAATAGGTAATATTGACCAGCTGATTTTGTAACGATTTATACAGCTTTTTTCTACGATATTTAAAGGGCACATCAATACCTTTTAACATGATGGTATTTAAGTACCATTCATCTACTTCACGTTGTACATGTGAAAGTACGGTTTGATGCTCACTATGGGTTAAGTCTTTGTGTTTGTCTGTTAGTGATTTTGCTTCCGTTTTTTTCATCATTAGTTCACTGTATTTTGGTCAAAAATAATTATAAGGCAATTTAATATAATTGAATTGCTATTATCATAACAAATAGCATAACTTTATTCATTTAATTGAGTTCGTTATACCTAAATAGCCGATAGCTCTCGGTTAATTTAGTATCAAAACTATTACACCATGGTTTATTGGTAACTCAAGTACTGGGCTTTTAAAGTAAAAAAGTTATTAATAACGTTCTTTATGGTGTGTCTAAATAACTTATGCCGATCAATAATTTTATAAAAGTAGCGACACTACTATTTTGCTTGAAGAAGCTGAAGCTGACAAACACTTATCTGTACTTTACTTTGAATATCTTCTTTATGAACTGAATGTTTATCTGTACATTGTAAGTTTTTAGATTCTGATTTTAGACACTAATTTTTAGCGTAAATTGTTCTATAAGCGATAAAAAAATAGCCTTTAGGGTTTAACACTTTATTTTAAGGCTAAACCTAATGGGGATTACTCTTTAATAGCCAGACAGCTAGCCTATTTAAAAAAATTCATGTTAAAATCATTACAATGTTCTAGATAAATACCGAGTTTTAAAAATTGCCTTCCGAAAAATTATTAGCACCAATCTTAAGTTTTCTTAAATGTGAAACGCCTAATGCTTGGATTGATGAAGCTAAAAAACCAGAGAATTTAGCCATTATATTAAGGGACCACCTTGCTTGTGAATTAAAGGCAGGGCAGACAGCAATGCACCTTATGCGTAAATATGCTGTTGATAAGAAAAGCGGACAAATATTAGCTGATTGGTTTAAGCCTTATGAAGGTTACTTATATCGTCAAGAAGGGGATTTACAATCTTTAGCTAACCAAGACGCCTTATCAAAATCAGTCTTCCCTAAAAGTAACTCTGAGTATGGCCAAGATTTGATTGATAAAATGGTGTTGTTAATCAAAGAAGAGTTACATCACTTTTATCAAGTGTTAGAAATAATGGAAGGCCGTAATATTGCCTTTGAAAACACATCAGCTGGCCGTTACGCAAAAGGTATGATGACGCATGTTACAACACATGAGCCAGATACCTTAATTGATAAGCTAATTTGTGGTGCGTATATTGAAGCTAGATCATGCGAACGCTTTGCAAAGCTAGCGCCTCATTTAGATGATGATTTAAATAAATTTTACACCTCGTTATTAAGATCAGAAGCTCGACATTATCAAGACTACTTAGCCTTAGCAGAGCAAATTGCAGGTAAAGATATTAGTGATCGTATTGCTCATTTTGGTAAGGTTGAAGCAGATTTGATTTCAACGCCAGATACAGACTTTAAATTTCACAGTGGTTCACCGATAAAACAATAATTTTTTATAATCAAAAATGATTATGTTTTATTAACATTATTTTAAAAATTGGTTAATTTCGCGATTAATGATCACTATTTTGTAAAGAATAACCAAATACCTAGTAATAACAAAAGGTAATTCATTACTTTTAGAAAGCGTTGTTTATCTAGGTGTTGATTAATTTTAACGCCAAGCCAATTTCCGAACACAGCTAAAGGTACAAATGCGAGAGCGGTAAGTACCACATCAAAAGTTAATAATCCTAAAGATACAACGCCAATTAATTTAATGATATTCATGATGGCAAAGAAGGCGGCGGCTGTTGCAACAAATTTTGATTGCGCTAAACCGATGGCGGTAAAGTAGATGATTAAGGGCGGGCCGCCAGCGTGAACTAAAGTACTCGTAATGCCTGACATTGCAGACATAACATACGCGCCGTAGCGATTATTAACTAAGCTCAGTTGCAATGTTTTAAAGCCGATGTTTTTAATGGCAAAGGTAATGCAAATAAAGGCAATAAAATTACGCAGGTGTTCTGCATTGACAATATCTATCAGTAAATTTGCTATCACAACACCCACAATAGCACCGGGTATTAGTTTAGCCAGTAAAGCAGTGTCCCACTTTTTCCAAAAACTTTTTACACTCATCATATCTGCGATAATAAGCAAAGGTAACATCAAGGTTATTGCTTCAATAGCGCTAAACTTAAACATTAAAATAGGCACCGAAAACACGCCAAGTGCCCCTGCAAAAGCTGATTTGGAAATACCGATAAGTAAAACTACAGCAGCAATAAGTAATACTGCGGATATATCCATTTTTAATAATACCTCTGGTTTTATTGCATATTAAGAGGCTGACTCAGCCTTGTTCTGTTCTTATTTAAGATATAGGTAAATCAAACCACAACGCTTCAAGGTCGGCGTCTGCTTTTATTTCTAACGATTGCTCAGGTTCAATAGCAAAACCATCACCCGCTGAAAACTGTTCGCCGTTAACGTTTAATTGGCCTTTAATAATATGCATATAACCCATGCGCTGCTCAGTGTTTAAGGTGATGTCTTCGTCTTTGTTCAACACTAAACGTGACATGCTTGCATCTTGGTTGATTGACAAAGCGCCGTTAGCACCTTGAGGGTTAACTAATGTGGTTAATTTATCTTGTTGGCGAATAGTTTTTTGCTCATAACTCGGTTTAATGCCGGTTACATTAGGCTGTATCCAAATTTGCAAAAACTTTACTTTATCTTTCTTTGAAGCATTAAACTCAGAGTGTAATACACCACGGCCAGCACTCATACGCTGCACGTCACCGGCGGGCACTTTATAGCTGTTTCCGGTATTATCTTCGTGTTGTAGTGCGCCTTCGATAACATAGGAAATAATTTCCATATCGCGGTGACCATGTTCACCAAAGCCTTTACCTGGCATAACCATATCATCGTTGATTACCCGTAATACCGAAACGCCCATATGCTTTTTGTCGTAGTAATTGCCAAACGAAAAACTATGCTTGCTATCTAACCAACCAAAATTTGCTTTGCCTCGATCTGCTGACTTTCTAATATATTTCATGGATAAACTCCTTCAATTGTTTTTCTTGAAGTGATCATACCGTTCTTATTGATAGCTTAAAATTAGCATTAATAGCACATGCCATTCGTATTTTAAGAACTATTGTAAAGCTTTTATTGTTAAGTGTTTTGCAAGTTCATACATTGTGCTCTTAGCTCTGCTATAAAACTTCTAGCCGCAGGACCAAGGCAATCGCCATCTTTATAGGTAAGGTAAAGTTGAGTAGAGCGCTGTCTATTTTCATTTAACTTTAAGGGGATTAGTTGCTTATTTTTGAGTTGTTGTTCAATTAAGCTCACCGGTAACCAAGCAAAACCTAAGCCCTGACAAATCATGTCTATTGAGCTTTGTAAATGACTGACCGTCCAACGTTGATTTGCTTCTAGCCAGCCTTCACTGGCTTTTTTGTCTTTATTTAACTGCGCAGAATCTCGCACGACTATTTGTCGATAAGACTTAAGGTCTTCTAAGCTGAGCTTGCGTTTAAGTTTATGTAAAGGGTGAGTTGGACTAGCAACAGCGTTAAAGGTGATGTAACACAAGCTTTCACTAAAGCCAGCACCAAGTGAAATGGGGGATATAGCAATTTCAACGTCATTATGTTCAAGTAACTCACTAGCACCGCTGAGTATGGTTTCAATTAATTCAATTTGCAGTAAAGGAAATTGCACGGAAACTTTTTCCAGTATTTGATATAACAATGTGCGTGGGAATATTTCATCAACGGCAATTTTTAACTTAGTTTCGATACCTTGACTTAATGTTTGACCAATAGCTTCAATTTTTCTCGCTTCTTCAAGTAAATAATTTGCCCGTTGAAGCATTAATTGACCAGCCTCAGTTAATACCGTTTTACGTCCTTCAATTTTAAATAGTTTTACTCCTAGCGAGTCTTCTATTTTACTGACAGCGTTATGAATACTTGATTGGCTTTTATGTACACCTTGAGACGCTTGATTAAAGCCACCAAACTCAACTACAGCATGAAACATACGCCATTGCTCTAAAGATATTCTTAGCATTTATTTGCTCGCATTATTGAGTTTGTTTCGACGTTGTTGCACTACTTTCTACAACACTTGCCTCATTACTTTCTACAATGTCATCACAAGGTGTACCGTCACTTTTTCGACAAGTATTTAATTTATCTTGCTCATTTCTATCGTTGCTCAATACTTGTTTTAAATCTTCGATACGTTGTTTAACAGCAATGCCATAGCTGTGGTCATCACCCCATAAATGAGCTAGTGCGGTTAAAGACTCGTGATCATGTTTGGCAAATATTTCACCCGCTCGCTTGGCATCGGCAGGCTTATTGCCTAACAGGGTAAGTACTTCTACGCCTAAGTTTAGTGCTGAGTCGAAAGTTTCACGCTTGAAGGTACTAATACCTAACTTCATTAATTGATAAGCATGACGGCGATCAATTGCACGTGCGGCAATTTTTAAATGAGGGTAGTGCTTTTGCGCCATAGTGGCTATTTCTAGGACTTTGTCGGGGTCATCAATGGCGATAACTAGTAATTGTGCTTCGCTAGCACCAGAAGCGGTTAGCAAGTCTATACGCGCAGCGTCGCCATAAAATACCTTATTACCAAAGCGTCTTAGCAGCTCAATTTGGCTTGGGCTATGGTCAAGAATCGATAGGTGATAACCTTGCGCCGCTAATAAACGACCAATAACTTGACCAAAACGGCCATAGCCAGCAATGATGACATTCTTAGTGGCTTCTATTTCCTCTGGGCTATCAAAGGTTTTTTGTGTGTTATCTTCACGGTTAATTATTTTTTCATAAAACATCAACAGCAAAGGGGCCATTAGCATTGATATGGCAACAACTAGAGTGGTTAACTTGGTTTGCTCTACACTGAGAATTTGTAATGTGCTGGTTAGTGATAACAAGACAAAGGCAAATTCGCCTCCTTGCGCTAACGCTAAGGTAAACAGTAATTTTTGTTTACTTTTAATGTTAAAAGCGTATGCAAGGATATATAACACGAAAGCTTTAATCACAATGAGCCCGATAACAAATATCATCACATTGCTAAATTGTTCGATTAATAGCGGGAAATCTATAGATGCACCAACCGTAATAAAAAACAGCCCAAGCAATAAACCTTTAAAAGGTTCAATATCGACCTCTAACTCATGTCTAAACTCGCTTTCGGCTAAGACAACACCGGCTAAAAATGTCCCTAAAGCCGGAGATAAACCAATTTTTTGCATGATGACCGCAATAACAATGACTAAAAATAAAGCGAAAAGGGTAAATAACTCACGCAAACGTGTTTCCGCTATATATCGAAAGAGTGGTGTCGCGATGTATTTGCCAGAAAATATTATCGCGGCAATGGTCGCCAGTGATATTAATACTTGTGCGTATACAGGAAGGTGTTCAATTAAATTACCATGATTTGTGGCAACATTAGTTATTTCGCTAAAGGCAAGTAATGGCAATAGCGCTAAAATTGGAATAACGGCAATATCTTGAAATAACAGTACAGAGAATGCATTTTGACCGGCTTCTTGTTTGATCCAACCTTTCTCAGTCAACGTTTGCAAAACAATAGCGGTTGATGACAACGCTAGCATAAGTCCTATGGCTAGTGAGGCTTCCCAGCGCAAGTTTAAGATAAAATAACCAACAGCATAAAATAACGCTGTAGTGAGTAAAACTTGTAATCCGCCTAAGCCCACTATGGAATGTCTTAACTTCCATAGTCTTGACGGCTGTAACTCTAAGCCCACTAAAAATAGCATCATGACCACACCAAACTCGGCAAAGTGCATGACATCGGTTTGGTCGCCAACAAGCCCAAAAGCAAAGGGACCAATGATAATGCCGGCAATGAGGTAGCCAAGCACAGAGCCCAGGCCTAAACGCTTGGCAATGGGCACAGCTACGATGGCTGCGGCTAAATAGATGACTGCCATTTCTAACATAGTTTTCTCTTTTTTATTATTTTAATAAACAACTGCATATATGTGTTTTTGTGACGATGTAATACCATGCCATATAAGAAAGTAGTTACTGCTTTATATGGCATGTTATTAACTGAATGAGCATAAAATATTCATTTTATTTTACCTACTTATAGGCTTTATTTTTACACTTTACCGCTGCGGTACATAATATCATGACATTTTACTTGTTAGCAGGGCTAATGCTAACAAGTCTAGTGATACGCGCTTTATAAAGGAATAAACTCTTTATCATCACCAGGAATGGTGGGGAACTTACCGTTTTTCCAATCGTCTTTGGCTTGTTCCATTCTTTCTTTAGTATAAGCGACAAAATTCCAATGTAAGTAAGGAACTTTTTGAAACTTTTCACCACCAAGCATGATAAATCTTCCGCCTTCGACCATGGTAATATCATGTTCATTTTCACCTAATAAAATAAACTCACTTGCGCCATACGCTTGACCATTTATTTCAATTTTGCCACTGATGACGAATATTGCGGTTTCGTGTGTTGGGTGCGGCTTAGTAATAGTGCTCTCTTCACCAGCCACTATGTCAATATAAAACATGGGTGAATAACATTTTACTGGTGAACTTAACCCGTATGCATCACCCACAATAAGCCTCATCATGACATCTTTATAAGTCGAGTGTGGTAAGTCTTGTTTTTTAACGTGAATAAAAGCCGGTTCAATTTCAACTTTATCTTCTGGTAATGCTATCCAGCATTGCAAGCCACTAATGACATGTGGGTTTGCTCTTACTTCAAAAGACTCACGCTCTGAGTGTGTAATACCTTTACCTGCGGTCATCCAATTAACATCACCGGGACTTATTTCAAGATTATTACCCAGTGAATCGCGATGTAAAATATTCCCGGTAAATAAGTACGTTAAGGTTGATAGTCCAATATGTGGATGCGGTCTAACATTAATCCCTTTACCTGCTGGGAAATCATTAGGGCCCATTTGGTCAAAGAAAATAAATGGGCCTACCATACGTTTTTCTTGATGAGGTAAAACGCGTTTTACTTGCAAACCACCGAGGTCGTGTTCGATTGCTGTTAGTACTTTTGCCATGTTGAACTCACTTTTAGTAAATGATGAATGATTGAACTGCTGACGATGGCTACCGCTTAACGTCACTCGTTCTCATATATTATCTGTAAATAAATCTAACATTCCTCTTAAGATAACAATATTAGTTAAAAGTTAATAAAACATTCTTCTAAAGGGAATTGTTACTTAGCATCATTGAAAAGATGAACGTTACCAACATTCTATTTAATAGAATGAATTGTGCTTAAATTAGTAATTTTGTTCTCCTCATTTTTAGTGAATACTGTACTCATCGAATTTAAGCGCTAGTTTTTACTGTAAAAACTAGACCAAGTTAAAATTTACACAAGATAAGAGGTTAGCTATGAATAATATTTTATTTATTAAATCGTCATTAAATGGTGAGCAAGGTAATTCAACTATATTAGCGCAAGAGTTAGTCGCTAATTTATCAGTAAATTCAGAGGTCAAGGTTGTTGAACGATATCTAGCAGAGCAGGGGCTTGAACATTTAACTCAAATAGAAATGGCCGCTTGGATGACTCCAGCAAATGAGCGTAATAGCGCGCAGGTCAAACTTACGCATATTTCTGATAGCTTAATTGAAGAGTTAACAACTAGCGATACCTTAGTCATTGCTATGCCTATGTATAACTATGGCGTGCCGTCAACGTTTAAAGCTTGGGTAGACCGAGTCGCTCGAGCAGGCGTGACATTTCGTTATACGGAGAATGGTCCCGTTGGATTATTAAAAAATAAAAAAGTAGTCATAGTGGCGGCGCGAGGTGGTATACATGCTGGCACGGTAAGTGATTCACAAACGCAATATTTAACGAGTTTCTTTAATTTTCTCGGCCTTGATGACATTACTTTTATTTACGCTGAAGGTTTGAATATGCCAGGTAACGAAGAAAGGTACGCAGCAGCACAAGCAGAGATAAAGAACTTCAGTCTCTAATAAAGCCGTATAACAAATTTAATAATATTTAATATTATTAACAAGGTTCAGGATATTAAAATGAAAATATTATTAGCAAAGTTAACCCATTCAAATGCAGGTTTCTCGGCATTAGCACTTCGTCTGCCTATTGGGATTATTTTTATGGCCCATGGCGCACAAAAACTCTTTGGCTGGTTTGGTGGCTACGGTCTTGAAGGTACGGGCGGTTGGATGGAGTCAATTGGTTTGGCGCCTGGCTTTATTATGGCGTTATTAGCGGGTAGTGCAGAGTTTTTTGGTGGTTTATTTATTCTGTTAGGTTTATTAACACGCCCAGCTGCTATTGCGCTTTCATTCACTATGATCGTGGCTATTTTCTCAGTACATTTTGCCAATGGTTTATTTATGGCGAACAACGGCTATGAGTTTGGCTTAGCCTTGTTAGCAGCAAGTATTTCATTAGCGTTGTCGGGTTCAGGTAAGTTGGCTTTAGATAATGTACTCGCTAAAAAATTAAGTTAAGCATTAGTATTCTGCAAAATAATCCTCAACCTAGTTTATGTTTAATCTAAGTTGAGGATAACCTCCACAGACTAAAATTTAAGTCATTATTAATAATACTTCTCTTACTGAAAAATTAGCTAGTAAACACATCACAGAGCGGGTGAAGTTTTTGGTGAAAAAGAAGTTGAATTAATTAATGTCTAAGATTCCGATTTTAAATTTCAACGTGGCTTACCAACACCTTAACTGTATATAATTAGATATTGCCCATGCGGAAATAATGCTAAGTAGAACAAACACCTAAATATGTATGCATATAGTAGGATAAAATTTTTATTTATCATCATAACTCGGTAATATGAAAGTAGGCGCTCTTAAAGTGCTATCAATTAATATATAAGGAAAGTAATAAATGCGTACTCTGATTGCATTGGTGGGTGCTGTAGCATGTTTATCTGCATGCCAGCCCAATAGTCCTTCACAAAATATATCTCAAGAGCCAACAGCGGTTGCCGCTGCTCAAGGTGTAACACAAAATAATATAAGTGAGTCTGAAAGGTTAAATCAATGGTTTGCCACTAAATATGAAGAGCAGCTGCAAAGTAACCCTATCCTGTTGACATTTTTAGGACGTAAAGAAAAAAATGACCAAATTAATGATATGTCAGTGGCATTTGAGAAAAAACAGTTAGCTTGGCAAGCAGCGACTGTTGCAGAGTTAACTTCCAACTTTGATTATGAAAAACTTACCGCTGAAGCTAAAATTTCATACGACATTTGGATTTATCAATATGAACAAGCTAAAGCCGGGCAACAATTTAATAAAAACGGCTATGTATTTACTCAATTTAACGGTATTCAATCATTTGCTGCCGAGTTTTTAATAAACTTCCATCAAGTTGACGATCTAAGTGACATGCAGGCTTATATCAAGCGAATTAAAGGTATTAGTACTGCTATTGACCAATTACTGGTTCGGGCGCAAGAAAATTCCGCCGCAGGTACTAGACCCCCTAAGTTTGCTTACGAAGGTGTTATTGAACAGTCTAACAACCTGATTACAGGCGTTCCATTCTCTCAAGCTGAAGGGGCTATAGATTCGCCACTTTGGATGGATATACAACGAAAGATCACCACTTTAGTTGATGCTAAAAAAATTACTGCAGCACAAGCATCATCATTAAAAAGTGATGCTAAAGCGCAGCTATTTAAAAGCTTCCTACCGAGTTATCAAGCGTTAATTACTTGGTTTGAAAGTGATATTGTTAATACCGTTAGCAACCCTACAGGTGTCTCCACACAGAAAAATGGTCAAGCGTTTTACGATTATATGCTAAGTGCTTCTACAACAACGTCATTGTCTGCTAATGAAATACATGACATTGGTGTTGCAGAGGTAGCGCGTATCACAGAAGAAATGATCGAGATTAAAGACCGTGTGGGTTTTGAAGGTGATTTAGCCGCATTTTTTAATTTTATTAAAACAGATGAACAATTTTTTTATCCAAACACAGATAGCGGCCGACAAGGCTATATTACAGATACGGAAGAATACTTAGATTTTATTAATGAACAACTGCCTGAATATTTTGGTATTTTGCCTAAAGCAGGGTTAACCGTGAAGCGGGTTGAAGCGTTCAGAGAGCAAGATGGTGCCGCCCAGCATTATCATCCAGGCACACCTGACGGTAGTCGCCCAGGTGTTTATTACGCGCACTTATCTGATATGTCAGCGATGCCAAAAAATGAAATGGAAGGTGTTGCATATCACGAGGGTAATCCTGGTCATCATATGCAAATTTCTATTGCACAAGAGCTAACGTCAGTCCCGCAATTTCGCACGCAAGCAAACTTTACAGCTTACAGCGAAGGTTGGGGTTTATATGCTGAATTATTAGCAAAAGAAATGGGGGCTTATCAAGATGACTTTTCAGATTTTGGTCGCTTAGTAAATGAAATGTGGCGTGCGGTTCGCTTGGTAGTAGATACTGGCCTGCATACCAAGGGTTGGACCGAAGAGCAAGCCATTGCTTATTTCAAAGAAAAAACCCCGATTGCTGAAGAAGCTATTCTATCTGAAGTGCGTCGCTATTTAGTTTTACCAGGGCAAGCAACATCATACAAAATTGGTATGTTAAAAATATTAGCATTACGTGAAAGTGCCAAACAAGCATTGGGTGAACGTTTTGATATTCGTAGTTTCCACGATACCGTGCTTGGTGGTGGAGCAATGCCATTGGCAATATTAGAGCGAAGAGTAAATGACTGGGTAAGTAGTCAAATGCCTAAGTAGTCATTGACACTAGTCTGTTATCTGACAAATTAATTGGCGCTTCACAAATATAAACTATTTTATGTATTATATTTGTGAAGCGCCATGATCAATTTTTATAATTAACGCTCTTTTTTAGCGTCTCATTGTTTAAAAGCCTTATGCCCATCTTCTGTCACGCCTTTTTTCCAATAACTGCTAATGTAGATGGATTTTTGAGCCACTGCTTTTTCATTTTTAGTCTCTGATTTTAGACTAAAAGAATAACCACAACTTGTTACTCATTTTAATGGGTATTAATCACTTTTTATTTCAAAAGGTTTGTCCATTAAATCCATAGAGGTTGGTGTTACCTTCAACCAAGCTCCTTGCTCGTACCAGTCTCCTAGTACAATTCGCTGAGCATGTTGGTTATTTGCCTTTACATCATGTACCGCTGGTCTGTGAGTATGACCATGAATCAAGATTTGACTTTGATATTGCTCCAAACAAAGAATAACCTCACTTTCAGTAACATCCATAATGTCTTGCGACTTCATCGCTGTCGCTGTCGCACTTTGCTCGCGATAATTATTGGCAATTTTTCGTCGAACAAATAAGGGTAAACTTTTTATCATCGCTTGCCACCACCAACTTCGTGATTTTTTACGAAAAGCTTGATAGCCCACATCACGTGTACAAAGTGTATCGCCATGCATAATAATAACAGGTGTGCCATATAAGTCTATTAGCGTCACTTCAGGTAGTAACTCCATACCTGATTGCTTGGCAAAGCGTTTGCCTAATAAAAAGTCGCGATTGCCGTGTATAAAATACACTTTACAATCGAGCAATGATAAAGCTTTAATCGCCTGAGAAATTTGCAAAATAAAGGGACTGTCATCATCGTCGCCAATCCAGTACTCGAATAAGTCGCCCAAAATATATAATACTTGTGCTTTTGGTGCTTCGTTTTTCAAGAAAGATAAAAAACAGGCCGTAATATCGGGCCTGTTTTGCGCAAGATGTAAATCAGCAATAAAATAGGTTAATGCTGATTGATTATTCAAATGAGAGGTTTCACTCATATCATTTACGTCGGTAATCAAGAATTACGCTACGATTGTTTCTTCAATAATTATTTCTTCTTTTGGAACATCGTCGTGAAATCCCATGCGACCTGTATCAACTAGCGTCATTTTATCGACAATGTCCATGCCTTCAACAACTTTACCAAATACACAGTAACCCCAGCCTTGCACATCTTCACTTTTAAAATTAAGGAAATCGTTATCGGCTAAATTGATAAAAAATTGTGCTGAAGCTGAATGTGGTTCTTGTGTACGCGCCATAGCTAAAGTGCCACGAGCATTGGCTAAACCATTATTTGCTTCATTTTGAATTGATTCGCGGCTGGTTTTTTCGTCCATACCTGATGCGAATCCACCGCCTTGCGCCATAAAACCTTTAATTACGCGGTGAAAAATCGTGCCGTTATAAAAGCCGTCTTCAGCGTATTGTTGAAAGTTTTTTGCCGTAACAGGTGCGTTATCAAAATCTAATTCAATTTTAACTTCGCCTAAGGTTGTTTTAAATGTGATCATTTTTTTTACTCATAAATCTAAAGGAAATGTAATTAGGCAAATTGTAACTCAATAAAAGAAACATTTCTCGGCAAAATGTCGTCAAAAATTAATCGGTAAATATTACAGCAAATACAGCCAAGCTAATGATTCATTGCAATACTTGGGGTACAATTGCGATAATTCCCACTCTGGGAGTAACAGAATTTAATCAAGTATTGATATTACATAGGAAAAACAGTCGTTATGTTGCAAATTTATAATACCTTAAGCAGGAAAAAAGAAGTTTTTAAGCCGATCACTTCCAACAAGGTAGGTTTATATGTTTGTGGTATTACAATTTATGACCGCTGTCATATTGGCCACGCCAGAACCTATGTTGCCTTCGATATTATTGCCCGTTATTTTAAATATTTAGACTACGACTTAACACACGTGCGTAACATCACTGACGTAGACGATAAAATAATTAAACGTGCCAATGAAAACGGTGAAAGTTGTGAAGACTTAACTTTACGTATGACCGCGCAAATGTATCAAGATTTTGATGATCTTAACATTATGCGCCCCGATATTGCGCCGACAGTCACCGGTCATATGAATGAAATTATTGCGTTAGTTGAGCGTTTAATTGAGCGAAAACATGCTTATGTTGCCAGTAATGGTGATGTCATGTTTGAAGTCAGTACATATAAAGATTACGGTAAATTAAGTTTACAAAATTTAGATATGTTGCAATCGGGCTCTCGAGTTGACGTTGATGAAGCGAAACGTAGCCCATTAGATTTTGTGCTATGGAAAATGGCAAAGCCTGACGAGCCAAGTTGGGAATCACCTTGGGGGAAAGGTCGTCCGGGTTGGCATATTGAATGTTCGGCGATGAATTTAAAGCATTTGGGTGAACATTTTGATATTCATGGCGGCGGCTCTGATTTACAGTTCCCACACCATGAAAATGAAATCGCTCAATCTTGTTGTGCACATGATACACCATATGTTAATTACTGGATGCATGGTGGTATGGTGCAAATAAATAAAGAAAAGATGTCAAAATCTTTAAATAACTTTTTTACTTTGCGCAGTGTGCTCGATGAATATGATGCTGAAAGCGTACGTTTCTTTTTAACGTCTAGTCATTACCGCAGCCAATTAAATTATTCACAAGATAATTTAACGCAAGCACGTGCCAGTTTAGAACGTATCTACACGGCATTACGAGATGTGACACCAACGAAAGTAGAATTAAAAGGCAACGAATACGTTAAGCGTTTTGAAAAAGCGATGGATGATGACTTTAATTGTCCTGAAGCTATGCCAGTGTTATTTGAATTGGCGAAAGAGATCAATCGCATTAAAGCTACAGATATAGCTGAAGCGTCAAAACTTGCTTTTATTTTAGTTTCACTTGGTGAGGTGTTAGGTGTTGCGCAAAATTCACCTGAAGATTTTTTCCAAGGTGGGGATGCTGACAGTGATGAGGTTGCAGAAATCGAAGCCTTAATCAAACAACGTAATGACGCCCGAGCGAATAAAGACTGGGGGATGGCTGATGATGCACGCGATAAGTTAGCCGCATTAAATATTATTCTAGAAGATGGTGCCGGCGGCACAACGTGGCGTAAAGCATAAATTATTTTAAAATATACATTGTTTTAAAATATACACGATTTAAAAAAGAACAGCCTGCAATAGCAGGCTGTTCTTTTTTTATTTTTGATTAATCAATCATAAAAACGTGTATTGTCAGAAAGTTATAATTTTAATGATGAAACTTTTCACAAGCAATCAGTGTGTTTTCGATTAAACTTGCAACTGTCATAGGCCCAACTCCCCCTGGAACTGGAGTAATATAAGCGGCACTTTCTTTTGCTTTAGCAAAACCAATATCGCCAACCAGTTTACCGTTATCTAGGCGGTTAATACCCACATCGATCACTATAGCACCGGCTTTAATCCACTCGCCTGGAATAAACTCAGGCTTGCCGACAGCAACAACTAATAGGTCGGCATTTCTTATTTTTGTTTCTAAGTCTTTAGTGAACCTATGGGTTGTGGTTACGGTACAACCTGCTAGCAATAGTTCTAAAGTCATTGGTCGGCCAACAATATTAGAAGCTCCTACAACAACAGCCTCTAGACCATGAGGGTCTATTCCTGTTGACTTAATCAGAGTCATTATGCCTTTTGGGGTGCAAGGACGAAGGCCGGGTTGTCGTAATGCTAGCTTGCCGACATTATTAGGGTGAAAGCCATCAACATCTTTCAATGGGCTAATGTGTTCAATAATTAAGTTGGCATCTAAACCTGCAGGCAAGGGCAACTGTACAAGAATGCCATCTATAGCATTATCGTTATTTAATTCGTCGATTAAATTAAAAAGCTCTTTTTGTGTTGTGGTTGGAGGTAAGTCATAAGAACGAGATACAAAACCAACTTCTTCACAGGCTTTTCTTTTGCTACCAACATATACTTGTGATGCAGGATCTGAACCTACTAAAATAACGGCTAACCCTGGCGCACGTAAACCACTATCTATACGTTTTTGAACTTTATCTTTAACAGAAAGGCGTAGTTGTTGGGCGATCAACTTACCGTCAATAAGAGCTGCAGTCATAATTCTTCACAAAAGGCTAATAAACGTGGCTATTTTCGCATATTAGAAAAGCTATTTGTAGAAAATAAATGCTTTGATTGTCGAAAAAATGATTTCTTGGTGAATAATGGTAAAAAAAGCCGATATTTATATTTTAACAGCCATTATGAGTGGTATTTTAACCAAGATGCTGTAAAAGTGAGCGAACGCACATTTATTTAAAAAAAGTGTTTGACGCGCAACGGGCAACTAGGTAATATCCGCACCCGTTGAGAACGCAAGCGTTTTTAACAAATGTCGGTGATTAGCGCAGCTTGGTAGCGCACTTGGTTTGGGTCCAAGGGGTCGCAAGTTCGAATCTTGCATCACCGACCACTTTTTCTTTCTTAATACTTTAAGTAACTTGAAAGGCTAAGTATTGGTTTGGGTATACTAAAGTTCAGTCGAAGTTTGAATTTTGCATTACCGACCACTTTTTTTTCTTAATACTTTAAGTAATTTGAAAGGCTAAGTATTGGTTTAGGTATTCTAAAGTTCAGTCACAATTTGAATTTTGTATCACCGACCACTTTTTTACTTTTAAGTGAAAAAGGAATGAACTTTATATAGTTAAGTTTGTTCAGCATCTGTAGGTAAATGTGCGCCCTTAGCTCAGCTGGATAGAGCAACGCCCTTCTAAGGCGTGGGTCGCAGGTTCGAATCCTGCAGGGCGCGCCATACAGTGGTGGCTATAGCTCAGTTGGTAGAGCCCCGGATTGTGATTCCGGTTGTCGAGGGTTCAAGTCCCTTTAGCCACCCCATTTTTTGTATGGGTTGTAGTAAAAGATAAAAGTATATCGGTGATTAGCGCAGCTTGGTAGCGCACTTGGTTTGGGTCCAAGGGGTCGCAAGTTCGAATCTTGCATCACCGACCACTTCTTTTTTTAAGAACTTTATAAAACTACCTTAGTTTTAAGTTCAGTGATGATTTTATGTCGTTAAATTCATTCACAAGTTAGAATTTCATCTTACAAAGCACATTCTCAAATTTTCATTTCTAGTTTTTTAATCCTTCATATTCTATATATTAACTTTTTTTAGCGATTTATTAACGCTATAGCACTAAATTTTAATTTATTTGCGTTCTAGGCTCGACTCTTGTTTAAAGCACCGCTATAATTTCGCGTCATTATTTTAATCTGAACATCTTTATTCGGATTTTCCGGGCTCTGCTTGTCAAACAAGTAAGCTGAAAGCACAACTTTGATTTAAGGTTGTGTTGACTATATTTAGATGCGTTATAGAAAGCGTGCATACGCTAAGTTTTTTGAGGTAATTAAATGCAAGTTTCAGTTGAGACTACACAAGGTTTGGAACGTCGTTTAACGATTTCAGTTCCTGCCGAAACAGTAGATGTTGAAGTTAAGAATCGTCTTCGCCACATCGGTAAAACACAGCGTATCAATGGTTTCCGTCCAGGTAAAGTACCAGCGTCAGTTATTCAAAAACGCTATGGTCAATCTGTTCGTCAAGAAGTTGCTGGTGAATTAATGCAACGTAACTTTGTTGATGCGATTGTTGCTGAGAAATTAAACCCAGCAGGTCGTCCTTCATTTATTGCTAAAAGCAATGAAGATGGCAAAGCATTAGAATTTGAAGCAACATTTGAGGTTTACCCTGAAGTTGTTTTAAAAGATTTAGATAAAATAGCAGTAGAACGTCCTGCAGTTGACGTTACTGATGCTGATCTTGATGAAATGTTTGAAACGTTGCAAAACCAGCATAAAACGTGGAAAGAAAACAAACGTAAAACCAAGAAAGGCGACAAACTTACTATCGATTTCAATGGCCGTGTAGACGGTGAAGAATTTGAAGGTGGTAAAGCTGAAGGTTTTGAACTTGAGTTAGGTTCAAACCGCATGATCCCTGGTTTCGAAAAAGAAATCATTGGTATGAAAGCCGGCGATGAAAAAACAATCACCGTAACTTTCCCTGATGATTACCATGCTGAAAAGCTTAAAGGTAAAGATGCAGAGTTTGATATCGTTGTTCACAAAACTGAAGGCGCTGTATTACCTGAAGTAAATGACGAATTTGCTAAACTTTTCGGTGTTGAAGAAGGTGGCGTTGCTGCACTTCGCGAAGAAGTTGGTAAAAACATGACTCGTGAGCTTAACCAAGCGGTTAAAGCTAAAGTTAAAGAGCAAGTGATTGAAGGTTTACTCGAAGTGAGTGAATTAGAAATACCTGCTGCTTTAATTGCACAAGAAGTTGATGTGTTACGCAAGCAAGCAATGCAACGTTTTGCAGATCAAATGGATCCAAATAACTTACCTGAACTTCCAGCAGAAATGTTTGAAGAACAAGCTAAAAAGCGTGTTAAAACAGGTTTGCTTCTTGGTGAAGTTATCAAAGTTAACGAATTAAAAGTTGACGAAGCAAAAGTAACTGAGTTAATTGAATCAGCTGCATCAGCTTATGAAGACCCAGCTGAAGTAATCGAGTACTACAAAACTAACAAAGAACTTGCTCAACAAATGCAAAATGTTGCATTAGAAGAGCAGGCTGTTGAGTTCTTACTTGAAAGCGCTAAAGTGAAAAACAAAAAAGCAAGCTTCAAAGATATCATGAATCCTGAAGGTAAATAGACCTTTTAGATTGACATTTTGCTGAGCAATCGCTTAAATGGCTTGTATGGGGACATATGAGCCATTTTTTTATAAAAAAGGAAAGTTAGTTGTTTACTTCTCACAATAATTCTCACGATTTAACGAGTATGACCGAAGGTGCTTTAGTGCCTATGGTTGTTGAGCAAACCGCCAAAGGTGAACGCTCTTACGATATTTATTCAAGACTATTAAAAGAACGCGTTATTTTTCTTTGTGGTCAAGTTGAAGACCACATGGCCAATTTGATTGTTGCGCAATTGCTATTTTTAGAGTCAGAAAGCCCAGATAAAGATATTTATTTATATATCAACTCTCCTGGTGGGTCAGTTACTGCTGGTATGGCTATTTATGACACCATGAAATTTATTAAGCCAAATATTAGTACGGTTTGTATTGGTCAAGCGGCAAGTATGGGCGCATTTTTGCTTTCAGGCGGAGAAAAAGGTAAACGTTACTGTCTACCTAATGCTCGCGTTATGATCCATCAACCACTTGGCGGTTTTCAAGGTCAAGCGTCTGATTTTGAAATACATGCGAAAGAAATTTTGTATATCAAAAGTAAGCTTAACCGCTTAATGGCTGAACATACCGGTCAATCACTTGAAAAAGTATCTGGCGATACTGATCGTGATAATTTCTTAAGCGCAGAGAGTGCGGTTGAATATGGCTTAGTTGATGCCATATTAGAACAAAGAATCGATAAATAACGGACTTCTTTATTATTCGCGTTGTTATTTACGTGATTTATGAAATACTGTTCAGTATTAGTTTGTAAAATTTTAAATATTAGAGGTACCGTATGACCGATATGAAAACAGGTGACGGTGATGACGGTAAGCTACTGTATTGCTCGTTTTGTGGTAAAAGCCAGCATGAAGTACGTAAGTTAATTGCAGGCCCTTCTGTGTTTGTTTGCGATGAATGTGTTGAGTTATGTAACGACATTATTCGTGAAGAAATTAAAGAAATTTCGCCCAAGCAAGATAAAGAAAGCTTACCAACGCCAAAAGAAATTCGTGAAAGCTTAGATGACTATGTTATCGGGCAAGAACATGCTAAAAAAGTGCTCGCTGTAGCGGTTTATAATCACTATAAACGTTTACGCAATGGCGACTCACATAATGGTGTAGAGCTTAGCAAAAGTAATATTTTGCTAATTGGTCCAACAGGTAGTGGTAAAACATTGTTAGCGCAGACATTAGCGCGCTTACTTGATGTACCATTTACTATGGCGGATGCTACAACATTAACTGAAGCAGGTTATGTGGGTGAAGATGTTGAAAACATCATCCAGAAGTTATTGCAAAAATGTGATTATGACGTTGAGAAAGCACAACGTGGTATTGTTTACATTGACGAAATTGATAAAATTTCGCGTAAATCAGACAATCCTTCTATTACTCGCGACGTTTCTGGTGAAGGTGTTCAACAAGCACTGTTAAAGCTTATTGAAGGCACAATTGCTTCTGTTCCTCCGCAAGGTGGTCGTAAGCATCCACAACAAGAGTTTTTACAGGTAGATACCTCTAAAATCCTGTTTATCTGTGGTGGCGCATTTGCTGGTTTAGATAAAGTGGTAGAGCAACGTTGTCATACCGGTACAGGTATTGGTTTTGGTGCTACTGTTCGTGGCAAAGACCAAGAGAAAACTTTAACGCAACGTTTTCAGGATGTAGAGCCAGAAGATTTAGTTAAATACGGTTTGATACCAGAATTTATTGGTCGTTTACCAGTAGTAGCAACGTTAACTGAACTTGATGAAAGTGCACTAATTCAAATCTTACAAGAGCCTAAAAATGCGTTAACTAAGCAATTTAAAGCGCTATTTGATATGGAAAACGTCGAGCTTGAATTCAGAGAAGATGCTTTATCAGCTATTGCCCATAAAGCGATGGTTCGTAAAACAGGTGCTCGTGGCTTAAGATCTATCGTTGAAGGGGTTTTACTTGAAACCATGTATGAAATACCTTCAATGGACAATGCCGTTAAAGTCGTCGTTGATGAAACGGTTATTAAAGGCGAATCTAAGCCAATTATTATTTTTGAAACGCAGCAAGATAAAGCGTCTTCAGAATAATAACTAAGCTAATTTAATTCTAAAAGTGACGTTAACCAATTTGGGTAACGTCACTTTTTTTTATTCATCAGTTGAAAGTATTTACAAACACCCCATATACAATTACATATCTTTAAAAATCACATCATATTATTCACCGAGAGAGTAACCAATGACTAAAGAGTTATCTGGCGTAGTTGAAATTCCCGTATTAGCCTTACGTGATGTCGTTGTCTATCCACAAATGGTTATCCCATTGTTTGTTGGTCGCGAAAAATCTATCCGTTGTCTTGATATTGCTAATGAAAATGATAAGCAAATTTTTCTTGTTGCACAAAAAGATGCAGCAGTTGACGACCCGAAACAAAGCGATTTATACCAAACGGGTACAATTGCTACCATCTTACAAATGCTTAAGTTACCTGACGGTACGGTTAAAGTACTGGTTGAAGGTGTTCGTCGTGCTCAAATAACTGAATATGTTGAAACCGACGAGTATTTCACTGCCAACGCAGAATTTCTTAATGTGGAAGGTGTTCCTGATGATAGTACTGAAGTATTAATACGCTCTGCTATTTCTCAGTTCGAAGGCTACGTTAAGTTAAATAAGAAAATACCACCTGAAGTATTAACGTCAGTATCAGGTATTGATGATGCCGAGCAATTAGCTGACACCATGGCAGCGCATATGCCGCTTAAATTGGTTGATAAACAAAAAGTTTTAGAAATTACTCATGTTTCAGAGCGCCTTGAATTTTTAATGGCGCTAATGGAAGGTGAGATTGACTTGCTGCAAGTTGAGAAAAAAATTCGCACGCGTGTTAAAAAACAAATGGAAAAAAGTCAGCGTGAGTACTATTTGAATGAGCAAATGAAAGCTATTCAAAAAGAACTTGGTGATGATGAAGAAGGTACCAACGAAGTTGAGCAAATAGAAAAACAGATTGAAGCTGCTCAAATGCCTAAAGAGGCTAAAGAAAAAACCTTAACTGAATTGAAAAAATTGAAAATGATGTCGCCAATGTCTGCTGAGGCAACTGTTGTGCGTAGTTATATCGATTGGATGATCAGTGTACCGTGGAAAAAACGCAGTAAATTAAAGCGTAATCTTAAGTTAGCACAAGAAGTGTTAGACAAAGACCATTACGGACTTGATAAAGTTAAAGAGCGTATATTAGAGTATTTGGCCGTTCAGCAACGTGTGAGTCAACTAAAAGGACCGATACTTTGTTTAGTAGGACCTCCTGGTGTCGGTAAAACATCATTAGGACAATCTATTGCAAAATCAACCGGCCGCAAATATGTGCGCATGGCGCTAGGTGGTGTTCGTGATGAAGCTGAAATACGTGGTCATAGAAGAACTTACATTGGTTCTTTACCTGGCAAGCTAATTCAAAAAATAGCGAAAGTAGGCGTTAAAAATCCACTATTTTTGTTAGATGAAATAGATAAAATGGCTTCTGATATGCGTGGTGATCCAGCTTCTGCACTTCTAGAGGTACTAGATCCTGAACAGAATAGTAGTTTTAATGACCATTATTTGGAAGTTGATTATGATCTTTCTGATGTAATGTTTGTTGCTACATCTAATAGCATGGATATTCCTGGACCATTACTTGATCGTATGGAAGTTATTCGTTTGTCGGGCTATACCGAAGATGAAAAACTCAATATTGCGAAAAATCATTTGTTAAATAAGCAAATCGAACGCAATGGTTTAAAGAGTACAGAAATTGAAATTGAAGACAGCGCTATTATTGGTATTATTCGATATTACACGCGTGAAGCAGGTGTGCGTGCGTTAGAGCGCGACATATCTAAGTTATGTCGAAAAGCGGTGAAATCGATACTGTTAGACAAAAAAGTTAAAAAAGTAACGATTAACCAAGATAACTTATCCGACTTTTTAGGCGTTCAACGCTTTGATTATGGTAAAGCTGACGATGAAAACCGTGTAGGTCTAGTCACGGGTCTTGCTTGGACACAAGTTGGTGGTGAGTTACTTACGATTGAAACTGCTTCTGTACCTGGTAAAGGCAAGTTAAGTTATACCGGCTCGCTAGGTGATGTTATGCAAGAGTCAATACAAGCTGCGATGACAGTGGTACGCAGTCGCACAGAAAAATTACGTATTAATGAAGATTTTCATGAAAAACGCGATATTCATGTGCATGTGCCAGAAGGAGCAACGCCGAAAGATGGTCCAAGTGCCGGTATTGGCATGTGTACCGCTTTAGTATCAAGCTTAACAGGTAATCCGGTGAGAGCTGATGTTGCTATGACAGGCGAAATTACATTGCGTGGTGAAGTATTAGCTATCGGCGGTTTAAAAGAAAAATTACTTGCAGCACATCGCGGTGGTATAAAAACGGTTATTATTCCGAAAGATAATGAGCGAGATTTGAAAGAAATACCTGACAATGTTAAAGCAGATTTAGCCATTTATCCGGTAAAATGGATAGACGAAGTGTTGAAAATTGCTTTAGAACATCCGGTTGAAAAGTGGCAATCAGATAAATAAATGGCTAAAAAACAGCTGTTTTTGTTAAAAAACTTAAAAAAATAGCGAAAATTTCGAAAAAAATGCAATTAACGCTTTTCAAACGCTGAAACTATGGTAAGTTAATGACGCTGATAACGCTAGAGCCCCTACGTATAAGGGGCATAGTAGAGATAAAAATAATTATCAATATTTTTAGTTTTCTTTAACTCGGCGCTTGATGTTCAAAAAGAAGCAAAATATAAGGCTTCTGCAGGACGCTAAACAGAAGATAGCGCTGAATAATAACACTTGAAGGGGAATACACTGTGAATAAATCTCAACTAATCGAGAAAATTGCTGCTGGCGCTGACATTTCTAAAGCTGCGGCTGGTCGTGCATTAGATTCATTTATCGAAGCAGTTACAGAAGAATTAAAGGGTGGCGATCAAGTTGCTCTTGTAGGTTTTGGTACTTTTTCAGTACGTGACCGTGCAGCACGCACAGGCCGTAACCCACAAACTGGTGCGACTATTGAAATCGCAGCAGCTAAAATTCCATCTTTTAAAGCTGGTAAAGCACTTAAAGATGCATGTAATGGCTAATCTTTAGCTTTGCTATAGATTACTTATTAAGCCGCTTTTTAAGCGGCTTAATTGTATCTGAGATATCAAAAATATTAACTCACCGGTACAGATTAATAAAAGTACCCACTTCTCGCTATTCCTGTCACGCGACACCTCTCATACTATACCCAAAGAGCGCTGCTTAAATTTTAAAAAACTAAGTTTAATAAATTTTATGCAAGGCAGTACATTTTCATTACATCTTCACATTTTTTTTTATGATATTTTATTTTTATTAGATTCATTATTACTTTCTAATCATTATCAAGAAAAACGCTTATCCCATGAAGAATCTAACTTTCCAATACGCTTAATGCGCTGATTTTTCGGACGGAATTGCTAGGAAAAATAGATGATAATTGTTACTCTACGACGCGATTAAAAAGTATGTATAAATTGATTGGCGTTAATTAAAGTTTCTACAAGGCTAATATCAAACGAATTAAGTGATTGCTTCAACATAGGTATAAATTAAATAATATGATTACATTCTGGCTGGCAATTTTATCATTGATAGTGATTGCATTACTTATTGTCTGGCGTATTTTTTCTTCATCTAAAGATACTGTCGGTGCTGAAAATATCAATATTCGTCAAGAAACCAACGTCACGCTTTATCATGAACACCTAGCCCAACTTGAGGCTGATTTAGCTGAAGGCAGTATTGAGCAAGATAGCTACCTGCAGTTGAAAGCAGAGTTAGATAAAACATTGTTGCAAGATGCCAATTCAACTCGCACGCTTAATGAAGAACAAAATACAAGATCTTGGTTGTGGCCACTTGTCATTGCATTAAGTGTGGTGAGCTTTAGCTTTTTTAGTTACATGAAGCTTGGTTCTTATCAATTATTAAACACACCTGTAGCAATCGAAAGTACTGATCATAGTCAATTAACACCAGAGCAGATGTTAGCTTTTCGACTACAGCAACTTGAGCAAGTAGTCGCTGATGAGCCTGAAAATGCAGAGGCTTGGTTTAGCTTAGGTCAAGCTTATATCTCTGTTGGTAAATTTGATAATGCGATAGCGGCGTTTGATAAAGTTATGGAACAAGTTGGCGAACACGCTGAAATATTGGGGCCAAAAGCCCAAGCTATGTATTATAAAAATGATCAGCAAATAGATGCTGGTGTTCAGCGTGTGATTGATCAAGCATTAGCGTTAGACTCGCTAGATCCGGCAACCAATATTTTGCTTGGCATGGATAGTTTTAGTCATCAAGATTTTGCTAAGGCGGTTCAGTATTGGGAAGTGGTATTAAACAGTGAGCGACCTGGCATAAGCACCGATGCGCTAGCTGATGCGGTTGAAGAAGCTAAAAACCAATTACGCCTGAGTAATGAGTCAGCTCCTTTGGTTAATGATAACAAAACATCTGACATGAGTTTGCCTCACCTCACCGTTGAAGTTTCTTTAGCGTCTAGTCTGCAAGAGCAATTAATCAGTGGTGATGATAAAACCGTATTTATATACGCTATAGCTGCCGATGGTCCTCGTATGCCATTAGCTGCAGTTAAAATAAAAACCAGTGATTTACCTGTCACTATCGTATTAGATGATTCACAAGCCATGACACCGCAAATGCGCCTCAGTAGTGTCAATAAAGTTCATATTTACGCAGTAGTGTCTATGCAAGGTAGTGTGGGTATTAAGTCAGGTGATTTTAAAGCAGAAATGTTGAATGTAGACACCATGACAAAAACTCCAATAACGATGGAAATTTCAATACAAGTTCCTTAAAGAGCTTTTAAAGTGCTGAGGTGAGGTTATTAACGTGACTTTACCGTATTTTTACTTAATTATGAGCTGATTTGGCGCTAGTCTTGACTAGCTATAATCAGCTAAACTAATTGCCATAATGTTTTAACATTGATTTACAGGAATTATCATGATCCCAGAGCTCGGCCATTTCGCACTCATTATCGGGTTAGCTTTCGCATTATGTTTAAGCATAGTGCCACTTATCGGTGTAGCGAGAAATAATCAGCAACTTATCAATAGTGCTAAGCCACTAAGTTTTGGCTTATTCTTATTTGTTGGTATTAGTATTTTTCTATTAGCTTACAGTTTTACTGTTGATGACTTTTCGGTCAAATATATTGCTAACCATTCAAATAGTTTATTACCTTATTACTTCAAAATAAGTGCGGTTTGGGGCGGGCATGAAGGCTCAATGCTGTTATGGATTTTTTCTCTAACTTTATGGACATTTGCGGTTAGTATTTATAGTAAGCAACTCGAAAAAGAGTTTGTTGCACGTGTTTTAGCGATAATGGGCATGATAGCGGTTGGCTTTATCTTTTTTACCTTACTCACTTCTAACCCTTTTGAGCGATTATTACCAAACTTCCCGCTAGAAGGCCAAGATCTAAACCCTCTGTTACAAGATATAGGCTTAATCATTCACCCGCCAATGCTATACATGGGTTATGTTGGTTTTTCAGTCGCGTTTGCTTTTGCTATCGCAGCCTTAATGGCAGGTAAAATGGATGCAGCGTGGGCACGTTGGTCTCGTCCATGGACCGTTGCTGCTTGGTCATTTTTATCTGTAGGCATCGCACTAGGTAGTTGGTGGGCATATTATGAACTCGGTTGGGGTGGTTGGTGGTTTTGGGATCCTGTTGAAAATGTTTCATTTATGCCATGGCTTGCCGGTACTGCGCTGATTCATGCTTTAGCGGTTACTGAACAACGAAATACATTTAAGCATTGGACATTACTGTTAGCTATTTTGACCTTTTCTTTAAATTTATTAGGGGCATTTTTAGTACGTTCAGGGGTTATTACCTCAGTGCATTCATTTGCCGTTGACCCAGGACGTGGCCTTTACTTACTTATTTTATTAGCAATCGCAGTAGGTGGTTCGTTGACACTTTATGCCTTTAGAGCTGCAAAAGTGAGTAGTCCTAGTCGTTTCACCTTTTATTCTCGTGAAAATACGATATTAGTGGCAATATCAATATTGATCACAGCAACGGTAACTATTTTACTTGGCACGTTATACCCCATGATTATTGATGCTATGGGATTAGGTAAAATATCAGTTGGTGCACCATATTTTAATGCGGTTTTTGTTCCTATGATGATTGCGCTTTTCTGCTTTATGGGGATTGGTCCACTTATTAGATGGAAAAAGGCACGTAAAGGCGAGCTATCTAAGCATTTAAATGTTATCTCAATTGTGAGTGTTATTTTTGGTGCAGCTTGGCCATTTATTTTCGCGGGTGAGTTTAGCATTAGCGCATTTATTGGAATGACCCTGGGGTGCTGGATTGTGTTAGCGGTGCTTAAAGATGTTTTCAATAACGCAAAACAAGTTGATGGTAGTTTTAAATTTTCAGCCGTGCCACTTAATCATATAGGTATGGCGGTTGCACATGCCGGTATTGCAGTTACTGTGATAGGTGTGACTATGGTTTCAACCTATGAACAAGAAATTAACGTTAAAATGGCTGCTGGAGAAAGTACAACTTTATCAGGCTATACCATAGAGTTTGGCGGCACTAAAAATATATTAGGGCCAAACTACAGTGCAGTCCAAGGCCAAGTTAAGGTGTCTATTGATAATAAGTTTGTCACATTATTGCAACCAGAACAGCGTACATACAAGGTGCAACGTTCAGGTATGACAGAGGCCGCCATTCATACAACGTTATGGCGTGATATATATGTAGCATTAGGCGAGCCACTTGATAAAAACACTTGGTCAATGCGTTTATATTATAAACCCTTTATTGTATGGATTTGGCTAGGCGCATTCTTAATGGCGATAGGGGGCTTTTTAGCAATATTAAGTAAACGTTATCGTAAACGAGTATTAGCACCAAAACAGAAAGACCCTGAACAATCGAACCCTGCAGTTTTAAAAGAGGCGTAAATTAGTGAAAAGTATTATTCGTTTTATACCATTAATTTTATTTGTTTTATTGGGTGTGTTGCTTTATCGAGGATTATTTCTTAATCCTCAAGCGATGCCGTCAGCAATGATAGGTAAACCATTACCTAATTTTGAATTACCTATGTTGAAGGCAACGGAACAAAAAGTTGGACGAGAAGATTTAAAAGGTAATATTGTCCTTCTTAATGTTTGGGCCACTTGGTGTATTCAATGTAAATATGAACATCCATACTTACTTGAGATAGCAAAAGACCCACGAATAAAGCTTTACGGGCTTAATTTTACCGATGACCATAGTGCAGCTTTGCGTTGGTTAAAACAGTATAAAGACCCTTATGTATTCACTATTTTTGATGAACAAGGAGCTTTGGGATTAGACATTGGCGTATTTGGTGCACCTGAAACTTTTGTGATTGATCACACTGGCGTTATTCGTAAACGTTTTGCTGGACCTATTAATACTGAAGTATGGAAAAAAGAATTTTTACCGCTAATTGAAACATTAGAAACGGAAATGGCCCAAGGTGCTTCTTAATGCATAACGTCCTAATTAAAAAAGCTTTATTGGTTAAGCAAATGCTAGGCTACGTATTTGCCTGCTTACTGTTAAGTACTATTGGTCTAACGAGTGTAAATGCAAACCCAGTAGATACCTTTGAATTTAATGACGAAGTAACTAAAGTCCGATTTCAAGTGCTCTCTAAAGAGTTACGTTGTCCAAAATGTCAAAATCAAAACTTAGCCGATTCTAACTCAAAAATTGCCGTTGATTTAAGAAAAAACCTTTATAACTTGTTACAAGAAGGTAAAACCGATCAGGAAATTATTGATTTTATGGTTTATCGCTACGGTGACTTTGTTCTCTACAGACCACCGTTGAAAGAGCAAACCTATATTTTATGGTTTGGTCCAATTGTCATCCTTTTAGGGTTTATTCTCGGTGTGGTATTTGTGCTAAGAAAGCGCAGTAAGTTGAAAACCAATGAGCTTAACTTGTCGGTGCAAGAACAAGCTAATTTGGACGATATTCTTAACAAGAAATAAACCAATAAAGTGCGTCGTGATTATCCGAAGGTGAACACAATGAAATAGCGACGTTGAACACATAATTGATGCTTATTTGAGCGTTATTTGTGCGTTAGAGTAAAAGAGTTTCATTTTGATAATTATTGGGCTAACATGCCCGTTCATATCGCGATTTTAAAGCATATAAGTTAATTAAATAATTTGTTTGATTTGCTATAGAAGTTAAATTTTACTTTTATACACTCATCAGTTTTTATTTACTTTATGTATAATAGCGGTAATTTAATACCGCAGATAAAGTCGCCCGGAAAGTAAAATACCCGCGTGTAAAGAGATAAAGATGTTAGAAAATATTCGAGAAAGCTCTCAAGGATTAACCGCTAAGATTATTCTTGGTTTTATTATTTTAACCTTCGCTGTTGCCGGCATTGGTAGCTACAGTAATTCAGTTGATTCGTCAGTTGCTGACGTCAATGGTGAAAAAATTACACAAGATGAGTTTAATAAAGCTTATCAAGAACAACGTAATCGTATGGCACAGCAGTTTGGTGAAATGTTTGAAACGTTATCATCTGATCCTGGTTACATGAGTAACTTTCGCAAGGGCGTTGTTGATAACTTAATTAACCAAAAACTTATTGACCAAAACTCAGAAATGCTTGCCATTCGAGTTGCTGACCAACGAATTAAAAGTACTATTCGCAATATGCCAGAATTTCAAGTGGACGGTGTTTTTGATAACAACCGTTACTTAGCGATGATTAACCAAGCTGGTTTTTACCAATCGTCTGATTTTCGCGATTACTTACGTACTGAAATGACACGTCGTCAATTAACTCAGGCATTGGTTGCAAGCGAATTTAGCTTACCTTACCAAGAAAGTATGTTTTCAGCTTTACAGAATCAAGAACGTGATATTCGTTTTGCTACCATTAATGCGGAGCAATTTAAAGCTACTATCGAACTAAGCGATGAAGAGGTAAATGATTATTACCTTGAAAACCAGTCACGTTTCGAGAATCAAGAACAAGTAAAAGTAAATTATATTACGCTTGATGTTAATACCATTGCCAGCAAGGTAGTGTTAACAGACGCAGATGTTAAAGCTTATTATCAAAGTAATATCAGCCAATATCGCGATGAAGAAAAACGTCGTGTTGCTCATATTCTAATTGAATTTGGTGATGATGAAGCTAAAGCTAAAGCCGATACAGAAGCGTTACTTGCAAAAATAAATGCCGGTGAAGACTTTGCTACTTTAGCGAAAGAAAATTCAGCTGATACTTTCAGTGGTGAAAATGGCGGCGACTTAGATTGGATTGACGCTGGTGTAATGGATGCTGCTTTTGATGAAGCCGCTTTTGCATTAACAGGTGTTGGTAGTGTAAGTGAAGTGGTTAAAACCGATTTTGGTTTCCACATCATTAAACTTACTGACTACAAAGCTGAAAACGTTCAAACGTTATCTGAAGTGCGTGAAGACATAGTCAAAAAAGCTAAAAGCGAAAAAGCGCAAGATAAATTCTTTGAGCTTCAACAAGAAGTTGCGCGTTTAAGTTTCGAGTTCCCAGATAGCTTAGACGATGCTGCTGGTGCAATTAATGCGACAGTTAAAACCTCTGGTTGGTTAACACGCGGTGCCAATGTAGCACCTTTTAATGAAAGTGCTGCTGTAGATGCTGCCTTTTCAGATATTGTAGTTAATGAGCAGTTAAACTCAGATGTTATTGAAGTAAGTGATACTTTAGCAATCGTTATGCGTTTGAATGAATATCAAGATGCGAGTATTAAACCGCTTGCTGATGTAAGTGCGCAAATTAAAAGTATTTTGGTTGCTAAAAAAGCATCTGAAAAAGCACAAACAGTTGCTGATGAGTTACTCGCTGCATTTAAGTCAGGTACTGATATTACCGAGCAATTAAGTGCTATTGGCGCAACTATGGAAACTAAAACAGCTGTTACACGTGTTGGAAGTGGCTTAGATGCTAGTTTAGCCCGTGAAGCGTTTAAATTACCTAAGCCTAATGATGGTGCGGTATCAGCAACAACAGTTAATTTAAGTAACGGTAATCTGGCGCTACTTGAAGTGCAATCTGTCAAGGTAGGCGAAGCGAAAGACTCTCCAAACTTGTCACAGCAGCTAACTCAGCAATTAGCACAAGCGTCTTATTTAAGTTATGTTGAATCACTTAAAGTCGGTGCAGAGATTGTACGTAAAGAAGTACAGGCGCCAACTACGCAATACTAGTTGTAAAGCTTTTATAAAAAAACCAGCCGATTGGCTGGTTTTTTGTTTTTAATTTCTGGTTATCAATTTTACAGCTTTATATTATAAGCCGCAGTGTAACTAACTAGGTAAGTTACTCGGTCTGAATACCCTTCAAGTGATCAAGCGTTCAAGCTCCTTGGCTAAGACAAGTTAATGGTTCAATAATTGAAAGCGTTGGCTCATGATCAGTTTTTTAGTGTATTTGTGCTTTGGCTTTTTCAAAATATCCATTGTTTTTCCAGTCTCTAATACTTTCCCTTCACACATCACCATCATTTCATCACTGAAGTGCCTAACAATACCTAAGTTGTGCGAAATTAATATAAATGCCAATCCCATCTGCTGCTGTAAATCGAGCAATAAATTAATCATTTGAGAACGTAAAGATGGATCGAGAGACGCTAATGCTTCATCAAGAATAATAACTTGTGGTTGTAATATAATTGCTCGGGCCAATGAAATACGCTGTTTTTGACCACCAGAAAACATATGTGGATAAAAACTCATATGATCTGCCAATAAACCCACCTTTTGCAATGTCTCTCTTATCAATTGATGACGTTCACTTTCATCTAGATTGGTATTAAGACGCAAAGGCTCATCAAGTAATTGCTCAATGGTTAAACTTGGGTTTAACGTTGTTCCTGAGTCTTGAAATATCATTCTAATGTGCTGACAACGTTGCTTAAAGTTGCCAGGAGCTAAGGTTTGACCATTCAAGCGAATATCGCCTGTTGTCGGTAACTCTGCACCTACAAGTAATTTGGCAATGGTTGATTTTCCTGAGCCAGTTTCTCCGACGATAGCTAAGGTTTTATGTGGCATAATATCAAAGGAAATAGGCTCTAACGCCGTGACACATTTTTTGTTAAACCAATAATTTTTGTCTTTATAGGTTTTACTTAAATTACTGACTTGTAATAATACCGTACTCACGAGTAGCTATCCTTAAGTGGGAAATGGCAACTCACTTGATGACTATGAAAGTTTTTAATTTTTGGTGCATCCACACACTTTTGTTGCGCACGAGGGCATCTTGGACCCAAGCGGCACCCAATAGGTAAATGTTGTAATATAGGAATACTGCCAGGCAATGTCATTAAACGAGATTTACTAGGGATCATCCTATTCGCTCTCGGGCTACTATCAACTAAAGCACGTGTATAAGGATGATAGGGTTGGTTAAATATCTGCTCTGTTGTTCCTGCTTCAACAAATTGTCCGCTGTACATTACGGTAATCGTATTTGTCCAATGTGTTACGTTTTCTAAATCATGACTTATCAATAATATTGACATATTTTTAAGTTGATTTAAGCTCGCCAATAGACGAAATATTTGGCCTTGGTTTGTACTTTCCATCGCTGCGGTTGGTTCATCAGCAATCAATAGCATTGGACGTCTAGCAAGTGCCATTGCAATCATAACGCGTTGACATAAAGCGTCGGTGAGTTGATGTGGATAGCTTTTTACACATACTTCATGTTGCTTGATACCAACTTTATGCAATAAGTTAATTGCGGCTTGTTTTCTTTGTTGACGTTTCTGCCAAAAAAAACCAGTAAGTTGCTCGAAGTCTACCGCTTCTTCTAATTGCTCGCCAATAGTTGTAGTGGGGTCTAAACACGCCATAGGCTCTTGAAATATCATTGCAACGTCTTTAGATATAACTGCTTTACGCTCTGCGGGTGAAAGACGCATGAGGTCATTACCACGCCAATGAAAGCGATCGGCGTCTACGCGCCACTTTTCATCAAGCACGCCTACAATTGCTTGCGCAAGTAATGACTTCCCTGAACCAGACTCACCAACCAAGCCGCGTACTTCACCTTCTTTCATGGTGAGGTTGACACGATCAACAGCATATATGGGTTTTGATGCTGTTTTTAGCTCAATAGATAGATTACGTATATCAATTAGATTCATTAGTTTTCCTTGCGCACTTTTAATGCATGGCGCATGCCTTCACCCACTAAGTTCGTCGCTACAACCGAAAATAAAATAGCTAAACCAGGAAGGTATACTGTCCATGGCGCAATATAGAATAAATCAATACCGTTAGCTAGCATTGCACCCCATTCAGGCATTGGTATAGGCGCGCCTAAACCCAAAAAGCCAAGTGCGGCTATATCTAAAATAGCGGCTGATTGTGCAAGTGTTGCTTGGCTAATAAGTTTTTCGATTATATTAGGGAAAATAGAATAACGTAAAAGCCGAAGTGAACTCGCACCATCAAGGCGTGATGCCAATACATAATCTTTCGCAAACTCTTCGCGTACAGCGTTTCGAGTTATGTGTACAAACTGCGGTATTAATACCATGATAATGGCCCATAAGGTGTTTTCTAAACCTGGGCCGAGTATTGCGACAATGATAATCGCTAACAATAATGAAGGTATTGACAAGATCACATCAAGAAAGTGGTTCAAAAAGCTAGATTTAATACCAGAAGTTAACGCTGATAGTGAGCCAATGACAACGCCAATCGCTAACGATGCAACAACAACAATAATGCTTAAGCCAAAAGTGAGTGATGTACCATGAATCAAGCGCGATAACATGTCGCGGCCAAGGTTGTCTGTGCCAAGTAAAAAACTTACATTACCATCGTCACTCCATGCGGGTGGCAAAAGCAAGTGATCTAAATGGTTCTCCACTGAAGAATAAGGGGTAATAACATTAGCCAGTACTGCAAGTGCAATAAGAAACAAGAAACAGCCAAAGCCAATAAGCACGACAGGCGGCTCTTTAAAGTTATGCCATAGTTGCATTAATGGTGTTGGAAACTCTTCTTCCTGATATATTTTATCTCGTGGCATTACGTGGCTCCCTAGCTAATGGGTTAAGCGCAGCGTAAACAAAATCTATAATAATGTGCACGATAAAAATAAAGGTAGAAAGCACAATTAACCCCCCTTGAATTGCCGTGTAATCGCGTTGATAAATACTTTCGATTAACCAACGCCCAATGCCCGGCCAACTAAAAATTACCTCGGTAACCATTGCAATAGTTATAAGGTTGGCAAACTGCAAGCCCACGTCTCTAATAACTTTAATAAAGGCATTACGCATAGCATGACGATATATAATCTGAGCAAAGGTTAAGCCTTTTGCGTTAGCCGCTTTAATGTAATGCGTGTCTAAAACTTCTAGCATTGCGGTGCGAGCCAGACGCATAAAAATAGTGGCTGGGGCTAATGCCACCACAATAACGGGTAATATAAGGTGTCGAGTTGCATCTTGAAATGCTTGCCATTTATAAGGACTGTCGCTGAGCAAAATATCAATAAGCTGTAAGCCGGTAACAGGTTCAATTTCAAATAATAGGCTGATTTGACCTGCTGATGGAAACCAACCCAACTGAATTGAGAATACAAGTATCGCAAGTATGCCTAACCAGAAAACCGGAATTGAATAGCCAAGCATCGCAACGGTAAGTATTAAGTTGTCAGGTAATTTACGATGATATATAGCAGCAAAAAAACCAATGGGAATCCCGAAAAACATTGCAACGAGCAATGCTACAGAGGTCAATTCAATTGTTGCGGGTAACCGATTAAGTATTTCGGTTGAAATAGGTAAATGGCTTGTCATAGAGTAGCCCATTTCACCATTAAACAAATGACTAAGATAACTGAAATACTGACTTATTAGCCCTGATTGTTGTTTATATTCATCAGCTAAAATTGCCAATTGCTCTGGTGAAGCATTTAACTGTCCGGTTAAATTGATAAGTTGCTCACCAGGGAATAAAAAACTTAAACTGAAAGACAATATTGTTAATAACAAGATTGTAAAAATAAATAAGTTAAGACGGCGAAGGGTAAATATAAGCATATTAGTTTTTTGTTACCCCATTAAAATCAATGCCACCAATGGCGCGTAACAATTTTCCGTGTATATTATTTGCTCGTGCTTGAAAGCGCTTTGAATGCGCAATTGGAATTAACGGTACTTCTTCATTAATTAACGCTAAGGCTTTTGAATAGAATACTTTACGCTTATTAATATTGTTTGTTTGTAAAGCTCGTTGAATAAGTTTGTCGAATTTTTCATTACACCAGAAAGTTCTATTACTCCCCGTTAATGCCGAAGAGCAACTGAGTAAGGGCGAAAAAAAGTTATCGGGATCTGGATGATCAGCCGACCAACCTAAAAGTACGCTTTGATGTTCGCCATCTGAAATTTTACGCAAAAAAGTTGACCATTCGTAGCCTGACACTATATCAACTTTGATACCTATTCTGAGTAAGTCATCCTGAATAAGCTTCGCCATAGTCACAGCATCTGGGTTGTAGGAACGTTGCACAGGCATAGCCCATAAATCCATCGCAAATCCTTCGCTATAGCCCGCCTGTGTGAGTAATTCTTGTGCTTTTTGAATTGAATACTCTTGGCTCGGTATGCTGGCATCGTAAGCCCAAGAAGAGTTTGGAATAATACCATTAGCTATTTCGGCTTGCCCAGTATAAACAGCATCAAGAATAGCTTGTTTATTTATCGCATAAGACAATGCTTTACGCACTAATGGATTATTGAACGGGGGTTTGCTGGTATTGAAGCCTAAATAACCCACATTAAAAGCGGTTACTGATTCTAGTATTAAGTTAGGGTGTTGTTTAATTTTTTCGTGTGCAATCGGGTAAGCAATAACATCACACTCGCCTGCCAATAACTTGGTTAGTCGACCGGTATCTCGTGGTGTTATATCGAAAACAAGTTGTTTAAGTTCAGACTTTCCTCGCCAATAATTTTCATGAGGTTCATAGCGAATAAATGAGCCAGAGCTGTACCATTTAAACTTAAATGGTCCTGTGCCAATCGGTAACATATCAATTTCTTGCATCGTATTGAGTTGCAAGAGTTGCTCAGCATATTCTTTTGATAAAATAACGGCTGAATCTCCACCAATGTTAGCGAGAAATGAACTATCTGAATGCGATAGTTGAAAACGAACCGTATGGTCATTAATCTTTTCTATATTATCAATAAGGTTAGCTAATTGTGCATTCTCAAAAAATGGATATTTGCCACCAGAAATTTCATGGTATTCATGGTTTACATCCAACATACGATTGAAGCTAAAAATGACATCGTCGGCATTCAGAGGCCGTGTTGGCGTAAAGTATCTAGTTTGATGGAATTGAACATCTTTGCGAAGGTAAAAGGTTACCATTTTGCCATCGCGTGTTACATGCCATGACTTAGCAATAGCGGGAATAATTGCATTGTCTGAGGGATCAAACTCCATCAGACGATTATATAATTGATTGGAGGTTGCATCTATTGTCGTACCAGAAGAAACGGTTTGAGGATTGAAGCTCTCCGGCGGCCCCTCACTACAGTAGATAATACTCTTCTTACTGAGAGAAAGTGTTTCATTTGAATCACATCCAGATAGCACAAGTATCATAAACAGCGCTAAAAGGTTGTAAGATGTTGTTGTAGAGTAAGCCATAGCGAATCTTTATTCTTCGTCTGAACTACTTGAGTCGAGTAGATTATATTTTTTTAAGTAGCCTCTTAATTGATGATAGGTTAATTCTAAGGCATCAGCAGTTTTCTTTTGATTATATTGGCAATTAGCCAATGCAGATTTAATTAAATCAACTTCATAATTTTGTGATAAATCTTTTAATGATAGAGGGAATTGCAAAGAGGCAGTAATTGGCAGCGTTTTTACCTCAGACTTAACTTGAGGTTCAACCTCCGTTGCTGTTTCCGTTGTATCTAGTTTAGGTGTGGCTTTTATTCTATCATGGGTTTTAATGCGTTTAGACGGTCTATAAGGCGATTCAAAGGGGTCTATGACTAACTCATGTACGGGTAAATGAGGATTGTTGCAACGATATACGCTGCGTTCAACAACATTTTTTAATTCGCGAATATTACCAGGCCAATGATATTCAAGTAAGGCACGCTTTGCTTTTTCAGTAAAACCGCTAAAAAGTTCAAACTCAAGTTCACGCGCCATATTAATAGCGAAATGCTCAGCTAGTACCATAATATCATCTAAACGTTCACGTAAAGGCGGCAGGGTAATAACATCAAAGGCTAGCCTGTCTAGAAGATCTGCACGAAACTCACCAGCAGCGGCCATTGAAGGTAAATCTTCATTGGTTGCAGCTACTAAGCGCGCATTAGTTTTAATCGTTCTAGAGCCACCGACACGTTCAAATTCACCGTACTCTACAACACGGAGTAATTTTTCTTGAATTAATCCTGTAGTATTCGCTATTTCATCTAAAAATAAAGTGCCATTATCCGCTCGTTCAAAACGACCTTCATGTCGTTTACTTGCGCCAGTAAAGGCGCCGCTGTCGTAACCGAATAATTCCGTTTCTAATAAATTTTCATTTAGAGCAGCACAGTTGAGTTTCAGATAATTTTGATCCCAACGTTTTGATAAGTAGTGTAAACGGGCAGCAACAAGTTCTTTACCTGTGCCACGTTCGCCAATAATCAGCACGGGTTTACTTAAAGGGGCTATTTGTGAAATCTGCTCAAGCACTTCCAAAAAGTTGTTAGATTGACCAATGAGATTATCTTGTTGTTTGAAACGTGTCATTTACTGACCTAATAATTGGTTTTTTTCACTAACAAATAGTGTATTTTA
>NZ_JACGWF010000009.1:0-71461 GCF_014077595.1 Colwellia sp. 6M3
CAATATAGGTTTTTTGATATAAAAAAAGCAGTTTTAATCATAAATTAAAACTGCTTAATGTCACAATAAGTAAGTATTTGGGGCGATTAGGTCAGAAACGCCTTATATGCTTCATTGTTGGTTTCTTCCTGGCATTCATAATCTAATGCTTTTAAATGCGTAAAGAAATCAACTTCTTGTGATTTTTTCACTTCAAAACCGGCCAATACTTGCCCAAAAGCTGCGCCATGGTTGCGATAATGGAACAAGGTAATATTGTAATGTTCACCAAGCGTATCTAAAAACTTCTCTAAAGCACCAGGGTATTCTGGAAATTGAAAACGAAAAATACGTTCTTGAGCAGACAATTCGTTTTTGCCGCCAATCATGTATCTAACATGCAGTTTAGCTAGTTCATTTTCTGTAAAATCAGTTAGCTGATAACTTTGTTGAAGGCTTTCGGTGAGTTTTTCTCGGTCATTAGCTTCACCACCAAGACGTACACCGACAAAAATATTAGCATTTTGTGTTTCGTTTGAAGCATCAGCATTATCAGCATAGCGATAATTAAACTCGGTTATCACACGCCCTGCCAGTGCTTTACAAAAGTTTCTAAAGCTGCCTTTTTCTTCCGGAATTTTAACCGCAAACACGGCTTCTTTCTGTTCGCCTAATTCACAACGCTCAGATATATAACGCAAGGTATGAAAGTTCATATTTGCGCCCGAAAGAATAGCTACTAGCGACTCATCACCTGGGCTACTTTGGCAATATTTTTGTAATCCCGCTAAGGATAAAGCACCCGCAGGTTCAGATATAACCCGTGTTTGCTCAAAAATATCTTTAATTGAGGTACATATTTCATCGGTAGTCACCGTGATAACTTCATCACAGTAATGTTTAATTAAGTCAAAGGTATGCTCACCGATACGTTTAACAGCCACACCGTCGGCAAATAAACCGACTTGTGCTAGATCGACTGGCTTACCCGCGGCTAAAGCCGCTTTTAAACAAGCTGAATCTTCCGCTTCAACACCAATCACTTTAATATGAGGCTGTAGTTGTTTTAGATAAACCGCCATACCCGCTAATAAACCGCCGCCGCCTACCGGAATAAACACAACATCTGTATGTGGACGTTGTTGTAATAATTCTTTAGCTACAGTGCCTTGACCTGCGATTACATCGCTATCATCAAATGGGTGGATAACGGTTTTATTTTCAGCTTGCGCATATTCCATCGACGCTTGCTGTGCCTCGTTAAAGCTTTTACCTATTAAGCGCACTTCTGCGCCATAACGCCTAACATTATCAACTTTAATGTCGGGTGTAGTAATGGGCATCACAATAGTCGCTTTTATGCCCAACTTATGTGCTGCTAAGGCTAAGCCTTGGGCATGATTACCCGCAGAAGCCGCTATAACACCATGCAAACATTGTTGTTCAGACAAATTAGCTAATTTGTTGTAAGCACCACGTAACTTAAAAGAATGTACAGGCTGCTGATCTTCACGCTTAAGAAAAATTTGATTACCTAACCGCGATGACAACTTTGTCATCGGTGTTAATGCGGTTTCAACAGCAACATCATAAACAGGCGCAAGTAATATTCTACGCAAGTAATCTAAAGCTTGCGCTTGAGTAGCCTGTTTTTGTATTAACGCTGCTTGTTCAGCATCAGTCATTGCTGTCACCATTGTAATTACCGTCAAGTAATTCACGATTACGCACAGCGCCTTTATCGGCACTAGTGGCTAGCATGGCGTAGTTTTTCAATGCGTAGCTGATTGGACGAACTCGATTAGTTGGCTTCCAAGCATCTTTACCTTTAGCATTCATAGCATCGCGACGTTGAGTTAGCTCTTCTTCACTTACCTTTAACTCAATAGAACGGTTAGGAATATCAATATGAATAATGTCGCCTTGCTCTACTAATGCAATAGTACCGCCACTGCCAGCTTCTGGAGAAACATGACCAATTGATAAACCTGAAGTACCTCCAGAAAATCGACCGTCAGTTAACAGCGCACAGGCTTTACCTAAGCCCATAGATTTTAAATAAGTGGTTGGATACAACATTTCTTGCATGCCAGGACCACCCTTAGGGCCTTCATAACGAATAACAACCACTTCGCCAGCCACTACTTTTTTATCTAAAATACCGGCTACGGCAGCGTCTTGGCTTTCAAATACGTGTGCAGGGCCAGTAAATACTAAGTTGTCGTCACTCACACCTGCGGTTTTAACCACACAACCATCAACCGCAATATTACCAGAAAGTACGGCTAAGCCACCTTCTAATGAAAAGGCATTTTCAATGCTGCGAATACAACCGTTTTCGCGATCGTCATCTAAGGTATCCCAACGGCAATCTTGACTGAATGCTTTAGTGGTACGAATACCGGCAGGGCCAGCACGGTAAAACTTTTTAACGTCTTCATCGTCAGTGACTTTAATATCATATTTAGCGATAACATCAGCCAAGGTGGTACCTAAAATATTCGGTACATCTGTTTTTAATAAATTAGCGCGTGATAATTCACCTAAAATGGCAATTACGCCGCCAGCACGGTGAACATCTTCCATGTGATATTCTGGCGTTGAAGGTGCCACTTTACATAATTGCGGCACAATGCGTGATAACTTATCCATGTCTTCCATGGTGTAATCAATTTCAGCTTCTTGCGCGGTTGCCAATAAATGTAAAATAGTATTGGTTGAACCACCCATAGCAATGTCTAAACACATAGCATTGTGTAAAGCATCTTTACTGGCAATATTGCGCGGTAAGGCTGACTCGTCATTGTCTTGATAGTAACGCTTGGTTAGCTTAACAATTTCTTTACCCGCTCTTAAGAATAACTGCTCACGATCAGCATGAGTCGCTAACATAGAACCGTTACCGGGTAGTGCTAAGCCTAACGCTTCGGCTAAACAGTTCATTGAGTTGGCGGTGAACATACCAGAACATGAACCACATGTAGGACAGGCTGAACGCTCAACTTGATCACTTTGCTCGTCAGACACTTTAGGGTCAGCGCCTTGGATCATGGCGTCAACTAAATCAAGCTTAATAATTTGGTCTGAAAGCTTAGTTTTACCAGCTTCCATTGGGCCACCAGAGACAAAAATTACCGGTATGTTTAGACGCATAGCCGCCATTAACATGCCAGGGGTAATTTTGTCACAGTTTGAAATACACACCATGGCATCAGCACAATGGGCATTGACCATGTATTCAACAGAATCGGCAATTAAATCACGCGACGGTAAGCTATAAAGCATGCCGCTATGACCCATGGCGATACCATCGTCTACCGCTATGGTGTTAAATTCTTTTGCGACACCACCGGCTTCTTCAATAGCGCCAGCAACCAATTGCCCCATGTCTTTTAAATGTACATGACCTGGCACAAATTGCGTAAATGAGTTTACGACAGCAATAATAGGTTTGCCGAAATCACCATCTGTCATACCCGTTGCACGCCATAGTGCTCGAGCGCCAGCCATATTACGGCCTTGAGTAGAAGTTGCAGATCTTAATTTTGGCATGACTTTAGTCCCTATAAATTGTGTATATTTGGTTCGTGTAAACCGTGATAAGTGTTAAAAACTATTTTAAAAATTTACTCGATAATAAGCTTTTAGAATAACATTTATACTTTTGTGATTAATGAACGCTAAGGTTGAAGAGCATTAGCTAATTCGACTCAATTCAAGGCTAAAAGTAAGCAAGATATTAGGTATTCAATACGTACTTTTAGCGAAAAATTGAGTGAACTAGTAATAAAATAGTGCGATTAAACTTCGTCTAACCAGCCTTCAGGCACTTCAGTAGTACCGTTAAAGATACCAAAAAATGCATCTTGAAGCGCTTTAGTAATAGGTCCACGCGAACCATCACCAACAGCAATACCGTCAACTGACTTCACTGGTACCACTTCAGTTGCTGTACCACACATGAAGAATTCATCTGCTAGGTATAAAGATTCGCGAGAAATTGATTCTTCACGTACTTCGTAACCCAATTGCTTAGCAAGGAAAAATACAGTGTCACGCGTTAAACCTTGTAAGATTGAAGCCGTGCCAGGAGGCGTATAAAGCACACCTTTTTTGATGAGAAATAAGTTTTGACCTGCGCCTTCACTTACCATGTTATTTATATCTAAAGCGACACCTTCAGCATAACCATGACGAGCAGCTTCAGTAGATATTAATTGTGATGATAAGTAGTTACCACCAGCTTTTGCTGCGGTTGGCATAGTGTTAGGTGCAAGACGGTTCCAACTTGAAACACCGACTTCTACACCGTTTTCAATAGCATCAGCACCTAAGTAAGCTTCCCAACTAAAGGCAGCAATCATTACATCGGCAACCGCGTCGATAGGTGGACGAAGACCCATACCAATATCACCTAAAAACACTAATGGACGTAAATAGGCTGATTTTAAGTTGTTTTTTGATACCGCATCTTTACAGGCTTGAACCACCTGCTCTTCGGTAAAAGGGATGTTCATGCGGTATATTTTTGCTGAATCGAATAAGCGCTTAATATGTTCTTCTAAACGGAAGATACAGGTGCCTTTATGGGTGTTATAAGCACGAATACCTTCAAATACTGACGAACCGTAGTGTAGGGCATGACTCATTACATGTACCGTAGCATTCTGCCACGGCATGAGTTCACCGTTAAACCAAATTAGTTCTGCGTTCACTTTAGCCATTTTCTATTCCTAAATTTTGTTGCGTATCAACCAGTTTTAAAACATTAACTGATGAAATTGTATTATGTATTGTCGTAAGTGTAACTCAGCATTATGCAATGCATTGCTGCGATGCTCTATTGTCTACTTTGACCTCTTTGATGTCGATCAGTTTATTAATTTGATCAACTAAAAGTTCAATAGGACGTTCACTTCTAACCATTAATTCAATCGTACCTATATTTGTGCCTGTATTTACTTTGGCATTCATACCACTGATTAAAAAACCACGATAACGTGTGACCTGTAAAATGCGCTCAAGTACCACTTGCTTATCATCCACTGATATCGTTAATTGATAATTATTCATTTAGGTACTCTCCATCATTTTATCGTTTGCCGTATTCGGTGGCACTAATGGCCATACGTTGTCTTGTGCATCAATTTTAACTTGTAATAAATAAGGACCATCGTGTTCTAGCATTTCTTCAATAGCAGCACTTACTTCTGACTTTTTCGTGATCATTTGAGCTTTAATATCAAAAGCATTAGCGAGCATAATAAAATCAGGGTTATCAGCTAAATCAGTTTCGCTTAATCGGCCATTGAAAAATAGGTCTTGCCATTGGCGAACCATACCGAGTTTGGCGTTATCTATTAGTACTATTTTAACCGGTAATTGAAAACGTTTAATGGTCGATAACTCTTGTACATTCATCATAAACGAGCCATCACCTGAAACCGCAATAATGCAGTCTGTTGGTCGACTGACTTGAGCACCAACGGCGGCAGGTACACCAAAGCCCATAGTACCCATGCCAGCACTCGTTAAGAAATTACTTGGGTCGTCAAATACCATGTGTTGTGCTGCCCACATTTGATGTTGTCCTACATCAGTAGTTACACAACTGTTTTTAGGCATTTTGTCACTAATTTCTTTTAAAACTGCTGGCGCAAAAATTGTGTCACCTGGGTGATTATAATCCCACGCATAATCTTGGTTCATCTGTAAACAAAACGCTCTCCAAGGCTCAATCGATAATGGAATAGCTAGCGCGGGTAAATTAACTTTTAAATCACCTAATATAGAGGCATCGGCAATGCGACGTTTGTTAATTTCAGCGGTATCAATATCAAAGTGGATTACTTTTGCATGTGGCGCGAATTCGTTAAGTTTACCAGTAACCCGGTCATCAAACCTGGCACCAACGGCGATTAATAAATCACATTCTTGTACGGCTAAATTAGAGGCTTTAGTGCCGTGCATACCTAACATACCCATATAATATTTATCTTCTGGGTCAATCGCGCCTAACCCTTTTAGTGTTGACACACAAGGTAGGCCTGTTATTTTGGCAAAGTCTCGTAATTCATCAATAGCATTGGCCATACCAACACCACCACCAACATATAAAATAGGCTTTTTCGCTTGGTTTAATAATGCAATAGCGTTGCCTACGTTGGCAGGAGGTAATTTAACTTTGTTTTGTAAATTAACTAAATCATCTACACAACCGTTAACGGCTGCAATTTGAATGTCTTTTGGAATATCAACCAACACCGGCCCTTGTCTACCTTCTAATGCAATGGCAAAAGCTTGGTGTAAAACGTCGGCTAAATCATCAATATTGGTTACCTGAAAAGAATGCTTAGTACACGCTAGAGATAAACCAAAAATGTCTATTTCTTGGAAAGCATCTGAACCCATCGCAGCAGTTGCTACTTGGCCGGTTATTGCTACCACTGGAATTGAATCAGCCAACGCATCTGCAAGACCTGTGATCAGGTTTGTAGCGCCAGGACCTGATGTTGCAAGGCAAACACCAACCTTGCCTGAAGCCCTTGCATAGCCTACAGCAGAGAAAGCAGCCCCTTGTTCATGGCGACACAAAAAATGCTCAACGCCACTATCATAAAGTGCATCATAAATCGGCATTATTGCGCCACCTGGGTAGCCAAACACATGTTCAACACCATGCTGTTCTAGCACGTTAAATAATAAGCTCGCGCCGGTTAATTTTTTTTCAGTTGTCATGTGTATATTTAACTTTTTAATAACATTTTATTCATAAACTATTCACTTTAATGAAAAGTATAAAATTTTAGTAATTAATAAGTATTCTCCAAAGGTTAATAATGTTTGTGCGCTGCGCGCTGTTTAATAATTTAATAACGACAAACCCCCCGGTCCTTGCGGAGCGGGGGGTTTGTTATTTTAAGATTTTTTATTTTCTTTAGCTCAACAAATTCCCCCGCGACGATTTAAGAATCACCACGATGAGGACGTTAATAATCACTAAGATAGAATTTTGCATATTTATTAATATTATCTGTAAGTTTATTAGTTTGAGCACTAAGAGTTTTCAGCCTATTTAAATTAGTACCATAGCTCTAATATCAAGCGCAAGTGGTTTGTTAGTGTTTTTTTAGATAAATAAAAATTCCTAGTTATAACCGCTACCTGATCTTATTAAACTTTGCGTGATTATTTTTCGCACAATAAGGTTTACTTAACTACACTTTTGTTTAGATATGTAAAAATAAAAATGGATTTTTATGACCTTAGCCTGTGTTTTTAGTCGAGCTCGCATTGGGCTCGAATCTCCCTTAGTTACCGTAGAAGTACACTTAGCCAATGGATTACCTGCATTCAACATTGTAGGTTTACCTGAAACCTCTGTTCGAGAAGCTAAAGATCGTGTGCGCAGTGCCATTATAAATTGTGGTTATGAGTTCCCTGCCAAACGCATTACTGTAAACCTAGCTCCTGCTGACTTGCCTAAAGAGGGAGGTCGCTTTGATCTGCCAATTGCCATTGGTATTCTTGCCGCCGCTGCCCAATTACCAGATACCGACTTAAATCAATATGAATTTGCTGGCGAGTTAGCCTTGTCGGGGGAGTTAAGATCCATTATTGGAGAAATTCCAATGGCAATGGCCTGTAAAGAAAGTGGCCGCACATTAGTGATACCCAGTGAAAACGCAGAACAAGCAAGTTGGGTTCAACAGGTAAAAATATTAAGCCTGTCACATTTAAGCCAGCTATTTCCTCATTTTTTGAAACAACAGAGCTTACCGCTCGTAGCGACAAGAACTTTGCAGGAATATGAAACCAAAAGCGAATATGACATTGCTGATGTTGTAGGGCAGCCGCTAGCCAAGCGTGCATTAGAGCTTGCGGCAAGTGGCCGACATAATTTACTTTTTATTGGTCCGCCAGGTACAGGTAAAACCATGCTGGCGAGTCGGTTACCGGGAATTTTACCGCCGATGACTGAGCAAGAAGCGTTATCGAGTGCGGCAATTCAATCTATTTGTCATAAAAACATTAGTCCTGAGTCTTGGCTAACACGCCCTTTTCGGGCTCCGCATCATACGGCCTCGTCAGCGGCACTAGTGGGTGGCGGTAGTCATCCTCAACCGGGTGAAATTTCACTGGCGCATAACGGTGTGCTTTTTCTTGATGAGTTACCAGAGTTTGAACGCAAAGTCCTCGATGTATTACGCGAACCACTAGAATCAGGAGAAGTGACTATTTCGCGGGCGCTGGTTAAACAAACTTTTCCGGCACAATTTCAGCTAGTGGCTGCAATGAATCCTAGCCCAACCGGATTTTATAATGATAAACGCAGTACACCTGAGCAAGTATTACGTTATCTTAATCGGCTTTCAGGGCCATTTTTAGATCGTATTGACATTCAGATTGAAGTAACCCGATTACCGCGCGGTATGTGGGCTAACGATAATGGCAAAGGTGAGTCGAGTCGCACCATTCAAAAAAGGGTCAGTATTTGTCATCAAAAACAAATATCACGTCAAGGCAAAGCCAATGCGCAACTCAGCAGTGCCGAAGTGAGAAGCTTCTGCCATTTAAACGCTGATGACAGTGAATTTCTAGAGCTTGCCATTGAAAAGCTTAATCTATCAACTAGAGCGCATCATAAAATACTTAAAATCGCGCGAACATTAGCTGACATGGAGTCGTTAGAGCACATAGAGCGAAAACATTTAATTGAAGCCCTGTCGTATCGGGCGATGGATAGAATATTGCGTCACTTAACAGACGCAATATGACCGCGGCTGTAATGTACTTTACAGACTACTGATCAGACTGATATGAATGAATTGCTTCAAAAAATGCCTGAATCAAAGGTTTATCTCTACTTTGATTCAAACAGCATACACCAAGATCGAACGGTTCAATTTCACCCACACCCTCTAGAAACTGAACTCGATCTTTAACGGGACTATTTTCAACCACCACGCGCGGCACAATACCAACTCCGCAACCTAAAGCTACCATGCTAACCAGTGCCTCATGTCCTGAAACCGTCGCGTAGATATTAGCTTTACCCTGTTGTTTTTTGCGAAACCAATATTCAAAACGTTTTCGTGCGGGACCGTGTTCAGGCAAAATAATGGGTATTTCAGACCAAATAAAGTCTTGCTGAATTTGTTGCTGAACTTGGCACACCATCGTAGGTGCGATCACTGAAACGGGTATTTTTGCCAAATGATGAAAGCTAAAAATTCTAGATAACTGTTCAGGTTTAGCTGCAATGGCAAGATCTACCGCTTGCTTTTCCACCTGCACTAACCCGTCTGCTGCGTCACCTGTCGTTAACATAATTTCAACCATTGGATGCTGCTGGCGAAAGCGCTCTAGCAACGGTGGCAAATGACTATACGCCGCAGTAACAGAACAATAAATATGCAGTTTTCCTTGCAGTTCCGCGTGCTTCTGGTTTAGCGAAAGTTGTAATAACTGCCATTGTTCAAGTTGTTGCTCAGCAAATTGGTAAAACTGTTTTCCTGCTTCGCTTAGCACAACGGTGCGATTATCGCGATGCAGTAATGGGTTACCTAATTCAATTTCCAGTCGTTGAATTACTCGACTTAACGTTGAAGGGCTAACATGATGAAGTTCTGCGGTTTTACCAAAATGCAGTGATTTGGCTAAATCGACAAACATCCGCAATGATTTTAATTCCACATTTTTTCCTAAATAGTTAGATTCAATCAAACTGTATTGCAAATTATGCAACACTGCAATGCAAATATATCATTTTAAGCAACGTTAAGTTTTCGCTATGATAGCGTCAAGGTCAACAAACTGACCACCTAACTAATTTCTTGGTCAACCACCAAGCACAGGAGAACAATATGTCTAACTATTTTAATACACTAAGTTTACGCGAAAAATTGGCGCAATTGGGTAAATGTCGCTTCATGCAGCGTGAGGAATTTAGTGACGGTTGTAATTTTATTAAAGGTTGGAATATCGTTATTGTTGGTTGTGGCGCTCAAGGCCTTAACCAAGGTTTAAACATGCGTGATTCTGGTTTAAACATCTCTTATGCTCTTCGTGATGCCGCTATCGCTGAAAAACGTCAATCGTATCAGTGGGCGACAGAAAATGGTTTTACTGTTGGCAACTATCAAGAATTAATTCCACAAGCAGATTTAGTATTAAACTTAACACCTGATAAGCAACATACTTCTGCGGTTAATGCGGTAATGCCATTAATGAAAGAAGGCTCTTCTTTAGCCTACTCACATGGTTTCAACATTGTTGAAGAAGGCATGCAAATTCGTTCTGATATCACAGTGGTTATGGTTGCACCAAAATGTCCAGGTACTGAAGTACGTGAAGAATACAAACGTGGCTTTGGTGTTCCAACACTTATCGCTGTTCACCCTGAAAATGATCCACAAGGTAATGGCTGGGCTATCGCTAAAGCCTACGCTTCAGCAACCGGTGGTGATCGTGCTGGTGTATTAGCGTCTTCATTCATTGCTGAAGTTAAGTCTGACTTAATGGGCGAGCAAACTATCCTTTGTGGTATGTTGCAAACTGCCGCGATTTTAGGCCACAAGCAATTATTGGCTCAAGGTGTTGATGCTGGCTATGCACGTAAATTATTACAATACGGCATCGAAGGTGTTACTGAAGGTTTAAAATACGGTGGCATTACCAACATGATGGACCGTTTATCAAACCCAGCTAAAATTAAAGCGTTTGATATGTCTCTTGAATTAAAAGAAATTTTACGTCCTTTATTTCAAAAGCACATGGATGACATCATCGAAGGTCGTTTCTCAGCTGGTATGATGGCTGATTGGAATAACAACGATGCTAACTTATTAAAATGGCGTGAAGAGACGGCTGAAACGTCTTTTGAAAAAGCACCTACTTGCGATACTGAAATTTCAGAGCAAGAATATTACGATAAAGGTATTTTCGTTGTTGCTATGGTTAAAGCCGGTGTTGAATTGGCCTTTGATGCAATGGTTGACTCTGGCATTATCAATGCTTCAGCTTACTATGAGTCGCTTCACGAAACGCCATTAATTGCTAACACCATTGCACGTAATATGCTTTACGAAATGAACGTGGTTATTTCAGATACAGCAGAATACGGTAACTACTTATTCTCACATGCAGCAGTTCCATTGTTAGAAGAATTTGCTAGCAAGTTAACTTTAGAAGAATTAGGCGAAGGCTTAAAGTCAACATCAAATGGTGTTGATAACGCGCGTTTAATTGAAGTAAACGAAGCAATTCGCAGCCATGGCGTTGAGTCAATTGGTAAAGAACTACGTGGCTACATGACAGATATGAAGCGTATCGTAGAAGCGAATGCTTAATAGCTAAAACTAGACAGTTTATTACAAGCGGTGTTGGCACATTTAGCTAGTACCGCTTTTTTTATATCTCACTTTTTATCGCGCAAGAATTGATTAAGTAAAAAAGGAAAACTCATGACAGAATTTAATAACGTCACTATCTCAACCGTAGCAAGTATATATTTTGATGGTAAAGTCACTAGCAGAAAAGTTACTTTTGCAGATGGTTCGTTCAAAACCTTAGGTATTATGATGCCGGGTGAATATACCTTTAAAACGGCTGAAAAAGAGTTGATGGAATTTCAACAAGGTATTGTTAGCGTGTTATTACCCGGCACTGATACTTGGCAAACTATAACGGCCAATCAATCTTTTTATGTTCCAGCCAACGCTTCTTTTGATATTAAAGTAAGTGAATTAGCTGATTACTGCTGTACTTATATCGCTGATAAATAATTAGAAATTACTAGTACGTTAAAATAATAAGTTACTTTTCAAGTAAACTTATTTTCATAGGCGCTATATATAATATATAGCGCCTATGAAGTTTGTAAAAGTTAACTGTATAACAACTAAAACATAGCTTCATGTCTGCATACCCTCACATATCGAACACCTACGATCGTTCAACGAATCTTATTTTTTAGTTCTCCTTTATATAAAACTAATACCTCAGATTCATAAAAATTACAGATTAATACATTAATTTGTGACTTTTTATCTCAACCTCTCGTCTATAGCTACAAACGTCATAATTGCCTTTCTTGAAAGGGTATTTTAATCAGTTATGTATTAGCTATATAAAGGACACCAAAATGAAAAAAACACTAATTGCCAGCGCACTGACTCTAGTATTAATAACAGGTTGTGCTTCTAACGTTACATTATCTGAAAATGAGATGATGAAAAAATTTCCAACCTTGAATCAAGCCGAGCAGCTTTTAGAAAAAGCGGATCAGGAAAATTTAGCATTTTATGCGCCAGAACAAATTAAGGCTGCACAACGTGCTTTTGACGATGCATTGAAGCAAGCTAAATCAGATAAAGATTCAACTGATATTACCGCGAAAGAAACCGTTGATAGAGTTAATGCTGCAATAGCACAATCAAACAAAGCAAAATACACTTTTGAAGAAGCGTTTGATGCTCGCCAAAAAGCACTGAGTGCTAATGCCGATAAGCTTGTACCTGAGCGCTTTAACGACGCTGAAAAACAGTTTAAGAAAATGCTTGCTTGGTTTGAGCTTGGTGAAGATGAACGAGCTAAACGTGATATCAATGAATTAAAAAACCAATACCTTGCTATTGAGCTTACGGCATTGAAAGCCAACATGTTAAGTGTTGCTAAAAATACGATCAATACAGCAGTAAAACAGGATTTAGATGATGTTGCGCCTATTTTATTTGCTCAAGCACAAGATGAGTATCAGCTAGCATTAAATACGTTAGAAGCTGATAGGTCTAATACCCAAAAAGCAAATGTGCATTCAAATCGTGCTATTTGGTTAATTCAGCGCGCTCAGGGTATTGCTGAAATGAATAAGTATTTTAAAGACGCTAATTTTACTGAAGAGCAAAAGCTTATTTGGTATCAAGAGCAGCTTGAGTATGCCTTATCGCCAATTACCACCAATTTACCTTTTAACGAGTTAAACAAAGAAGTTGTCGCTTTTGCTCATAAAACGTTAACGCAAACTAGTCAACGTACTGATAACCTCAGTAGCGAACTAATATCTTTAGAAGCGCGTGAATCTCGCTTAGCTCGAGATAAAGATGAAGCTATTTTGTCTGCGAAAATGGCGCTTGAAAAAGAGCAAAAAGAAAAACGTGAAGACAATGCAAGATTTGCTGGCGTACAGTCACTATTTAACGAAGAAGAAGCGGCCGTTTACAGACAATTAGATAATGTCTTAATTCGTGCTCAAGGTTTTTCTTTTAAACCTGGTAGTAGCGAAATTGAATCATCTAACTTTACTTTATTAAATAAAATTAATGATGCTATAAGCCGCTTTCCTAATTCTAAAATTTTGGTGTCAGGTCACACTGACTCAACCGGTAGCGCAGAGCTAAACCTTGCACTGTCTAAAAACAGAGCAAGAACTGTGGCTGATTTTATGAGTCAAGTGGGTAACATTGATGTTAATCGCATACAGTCAAATGGCTTTGGTAAAGAGAAACCTGTTGCCTCTAATGAAACTGTTGAAGGCCGTGCGCAAAATAGACGTGTAGAGATTTTAATTATTAACTAGTAAGTAACTGAGATGCTGTTTTCATTAACCGCATCTCTTTTTATTTCTGGAGAGCAAAAATGAGTTTTGACGAAGACAAATTGAGAACTATGTGGCAAGAGAATACGCCTCAATCTGATGAAGATAAAGCATTGAAGAAGGTGTTATCAACATCGGCAAATATAACAGCGGTTAAAGATGTATCTGGACTTTTTGTCGGTTGGATTTGGGTATTATTTCTTGGCTTTGGAGCTTCTATGTACTCTGCAAAACGAAAACTTGAACTACACAATCAACAAAAACAAATATTATTAAATCAAAAATCATTAAAAAACAATAATAACACCGGAGAATTATAATGAACTTAGATGTGTGGACACAATCATTCAGTAATGCACTGTCTGGCTTTTGGACTGAAATAGCAGGTTTTTTACCGAACCTAATTGCCACCATAATTGTTATCTATATTGGTTTATTTATATCTAAAATAATTACAAAGTGGGTGGCTAAAATTTTAGAAAAACTTGGTTTTGATAAACTATGTCAAAAACTAAGTGTCGACAAAGCAATTAAAACCTTGGGTGTAAAGTTAACCCCATCTGAAATGATTGGCAAACTACTCTATGTGTTTTTTGTACTGATTATACTTGTGGCTGGCGCAGACACTTTAGGTTTAGATAGATTCTCGGCAATTCTTGATGAATTTGTACTCTACTTACCTAAACTTTTAGGTGCTGTGGTTATTACACTTATAGGTTTATTTATTGCGAACCTAGTGAAAACTCAAGTTGAAAGTTCGCTTGATAGTTTAGGCGTTGAATATGGTGCAGCAGCAGGGCGTGTTCTGCAATTATTGGTGCTGTTTATTACTTTTTCACTAGTTACAGGTCAACTTGAATTAGAAATGGCATTGCTTAATACCATTTTCACTGTCCTTATTGCTAGCTTAGGTATCGCACTCGCTTTAGCTTTAGGCTTAGGTACTAAAACTATCGCCAACAGTATTGTTTCTGGTATTTATGCAAGAGAGCAGTTATCGCCAGGTGATGAAGTTGAATTTGATGGTTTTGTCGGTAATGTTGTCTCAGTATCAACGGTCAATACGTTAATTGAAAATAAAGCAGGTAAGCGTTTAAGTATTCCAAATCAAGATCTGCTAACTGAAAAGTATCTTACTACAAAAATGAGTGAGTTAGCTAAGCCGAGTAAAGCGGCTAAAGCCAGTAAAACAGCTAAGATAAGTAAAACAACCAAAGAAAAGTGAGAACATAATGACCATATCAGAGGGCGAAAATAATCGTGTCTCTGATCGCTTGTCTCAAGAAGATGATGCTGAGCTTGTGCGGATTGCACGACTGCAACTTCCTTATGTGACAACGGCCTACGAAGTGCTTTTTCATCGGTATCATAAAAAACTCATACAAGTTTGTTATCGATATTTAGGCTCAACACAAGAAGCAGAAGAGGCGGTAAATGACACTATGCTAAATGTGTTTAACAGCCTCGCTAAATTTGAAGACCGTGCCAGTTTTAAAACATGGATTTATCGAATTGCACACAACCAAGCTTTAACTCGGCTTAGGAAGAAGCAACTTGATTTAGTTGACCTTGATGAAGCTGAACATGTAGCAGTTGATGACACACAAAATAGCTTAACAGCGGGTGAAGAAGGTATTGATCACCTGTTAGCGCAATTGAGTCTAGAAGAACGCTCAATTGTTGTGTTTCGTATTGCAGGTGATCTTGATTTTGGCGATATAGCTTTGGTAGTTGAGGAGAAATTAAGCACCGTAAAAATGCGCTATAAACGTGCATTAGAAAAAATGGCTGTCAGTGCTCGTTCTGAGGATCAAGACAAGTAAATCACACAAAGTATTTTGAAGTGTTAAGTGCTTACATCAAGGTTATTTTGCATTTTTTACTGTAAAATTTAGCGTTGTAATCTTTTAAATAAAAAAAATCACAACGCTAATCAAATGATATAATACTCAATGTTAAATCAACCTTAGGGCTCGGCATGCAAAGTAAGATCAAATTGAAAATCCCCGTTTTATTTTTATGTGCACTTTTTATTTTTGTGCTCTTAGGCAGTATTATTTCGGGTGACCATTCAGCGCTATTACCTAAAGCTGAAGCAAAGGTTAACGCAAGCATGAAAAGCTTGCCGGATTTTTCTAAAATTAAGGATGTAAAAGAAAAAAAGGAAGCTTTTTTTGCAACCTTATATCCTATTATTCAAGCCGAAAACAATCACGTATTACAATTAAGAAAACTCATTAATATGCTCAAAAGTGTTCCTGTAGCCAAACTAAATGCTAAACAGCAAGCTTGGTTACTTAACATTTCAAAAAACTATAAATTAGAAAATGAGTACATTGATAACGACACCTTCGAAGAGCTGCTTAAAAGAGTTGACTACGTTCCACCATCATTAGCCTTAACTCAAGCAGCTATAGAGTCTGGTTGGGGAACGTCACGGTTTGCAAAACAAGGTAATAATTTATTCGGTCAATGGTGCTTTTCGCAAGGGTGCGGCATGGTGCCTTCGTTAAGAGAATCAGGCAAAGGGCATGAAGTTGCCAAATTTGATTCTATTAACATGGCTGTTCGTAGTTATATTTTAAACTTAAACACTCATGAGTCTTATAAAGCATTAAGGGAAAATCGCGCACTTTTACGTAAAAAAGAAGCGTCGTTTACAGGGGCTACCTTAGCAGAAACGTTGACTGAATATTCTGAAGAAGGTCATCATTATGTCTCAAAACTCACTGAATTTATTCAACAAAACAAACTTCAACGATTCACTACCGCATTTGAAAATACCTTTGATGATATTACAGACTAATCTAGTTTACATTTAAGCAGTGTGGAATTAGTGTAAGTTTTTTAATTTAGATGTGACTTTTGTTTGTTTCACTGCATCTAAAGAGAGTAATAATACCTCAAAACCTTTTAGCCATACTTTGCTCTAAAAGGTACATTTAAAAACTAATATTAGGAGTCAGTAATGAGTAAGTTACATAGATATTTTATTTTAATATTATCAATTCTCTGCTTGGTTATTGTGTTACAGAATATGGCGACCGTGAGTATTTCATTCCTGTTTTGGGATTTTGCCATGCCGCGAGCTATTTTAATTGCTTTGATGTTAGTAATAGGGCTACTTATTGGTCTTATTTTAAAGAGTAATCGCGAGTAAATTTTAAATAGGGTGGTAGTAATGACTAGAAAAATATTCGTACTAATTTTTGCCAGTATAGTCTTTAGCCAGCAAGCCTTTGCTTTAGGTTTAACGATGTCAGAGCGTCAACTTAATAGTATTTTGAGCTTAAGGTTCCCAATAGTTGAAACATACATGGAATATAGGCTAGAAGCTTCAAAGCCTTATTTAGCGCTCTATGCCGCCACTCAATCAGTTGCTATTACCGCGCGTATAAATGTTATTAATAATGGCCATAAACTTACTGCTGATGCGACATTTAAGGGGCAAATTATTTTTGATAAAGCAACAAACGCTTTGAAAGTGAGTAATCCATTAATTACCCAATTTGAAGTGATAGATAATACCTTTCCAAAATCTGAGAAATCTATTAATACAATCAAAAATACGATTGGACAACATTTACCTATCTCAGTATTGATTGATTTTGATCACATTAGTAATGATTTATTTCAATTTACACCCTCCAGCTTATCGATAGTAGAAGATGGTTTAAGAGTGGAATTTTAGTTAAGAGTTTTAATGCGGTTATTTGTTTAACGATAAACCCATAATCGCATTAACTCAGCTATTATAACATCACCATATCGTCACGATGCATAACCACTTTACTTGGACAACAGCCAAGTAAAGCTGAAATTTCATCACTTTTACAGCCCTTAATTCGTTTAAGATCACGGGTGTTATATTGGCTAATACCTTTGGCAATATGTTCACTGTTTTTAGCGTCATAAATATCAATACAATCGCCTACTTTAAAATCTCCGGATACATCAGTGACTCCTGAGGGAAGTAAAGAAGCGCCTTTATTTTTTAAGGCACTCACGGCGCCAATATCTAATAACACGCGACCATTGCTTTTTAAGGTATATTTTAGCCAATGTTTACGTGCTCGTGTTGCACTTTCTTTAGCAACAAAGTGAGTCCCTGGGTTTTCGCCTTGCAAAATCTTCTCAAAAACTTCACCACGACTACCATTTAAAATATAGGTTTCGATACCATTTTCTACTGCTTTTTCTGCTGCTTGAATTTTTGTTTTCATACCACCAGTCGCAATATGATTATTCGTAGCCCCTGCCATGGCATAAACTGATTCATCTATTTTGTCTATTACTGGTATTAACTTAGCTTGTGGATTTTTACGTGGATCTTCTTCAAAAACACCGTCTACATCACTTAAAATGAATAAGCTATCGGCTTCGCTGACTACCGCAACTAATGCTGCTAAATTATCATTGTCACCTACTTTTAATTCTTCAGTTGCTACCGTATCATTTTCGTTAACAATAGGAATAACGCCATTTTCTAGTAATATTCTTAAGGTGTTTTTAATACTAATGTAACGTTGGCGGTCTTTTAAATCACCATGGGTGATTAGCAGTTGGCTGCAAGGCACATCAAAAAATCGTTGCCAATTAGCCATCATCTTCATTTGCCCAACCGACGCCATTGCTTGTTTTGTTGGAATTGAAGGGTTGGATGATCCGTGAGCAATTAAGCCCCTACCAGCAGCAACACTACCAGAAGAGACCAAAATAACTTCCTTGCCTGCTTGTTGGCATTGAGTAATAAAACGCGCAATGGCTAGTATATACTTACCGCTGCAGCCTTGAGCATCAGGTGAAACTAATGCACTGCCAACTTTTATTACCACACGATTAAAATTCATGACAACCCCTCTATTTTCTATTAGTTAAGATTGCCTCGAAACACAGGTGTTTTGCAATAAAATTTTGCAATTACATTAGACTTGTTTACTATTTTCTAATGGTTTATGGAATTAGTGCACTTAAGCTAATATTTAACTATGTTAATAATGTATTTTAATCAAATTATACGCAGGGCAATAAATTTATGGTGCGTTTTTATCCATATTACTTTTGCCTTGCAGTAACTTATATCGTTGAATTCTCAATTTATAATGCTACGTAAAACACATCATAAATTATGCTTTCATGACTTTCGTTGCAGTTTATCACTGCACTTCAAATAAATGCTTTTAGTTCTAACCATTATTAGCTTGGTAATTTTTTAACGATTTTTACTGAAAATATGTGCGAAACCCATTAATATTATATCCAGTAATTTAGTTCCTAAATTTTTGGTTATTTATATGCTACATTTTTTACCTGGCCCTATTATTGGCTGTTTTTCAGTTATTTTGTATATTGTTAACACTATACTTTGGCTAGTGCCAATACTGATATTTTCATTATTAAAAGCCATTGGCCCTATTCCTTTATGGCAAAAATTCTTTAGCTATTTACTCGATCAAATGGCCAGCAACTGGGTGCTTTTTAATACTTTTATTCAAAAGTTATTCACCAAAACAAAAATTAATGCGTCAGGTCTTGAAAAACTTAAGATGAAAGACTGGTATTTGGTGATTAGTAATCATCAAAGCTGGACCGATATTTTAGTTTTGCAACGCGTTTTTCACGGTAAAATTCCATTCTTGAAATTTTTTCTCAAAAGAGAATTAATATATGTGCCTTTACTTGGCTTGGCTTGGTGGGCGCTCGACTTTCCTTTCATGAAGCGTTATAGCCAACACTTTTTAAAGAAAAATCCACATTTAAAAGGTAAAGACATCGAAACAACCAAAAAAGCCTGTGAAAAATTTAAACATAAGCCAGTTAGTGTCATGAACTTTATTGAAGGTACTCGCTTTACAGAAGAAAAACATAATAAGCAAAACTCGCCCTTCCAAAGGTTGCTCAAGCCTAAAGCGGGTGGAATTGGTTTTGTGCTACAAGCAATGAAAGGTAATTTAAGTAAAGTGGTTAATGTCACGATTTACTACCCTGATGGTGAACCCAATTTTTTAGACTTTCTGTCAGGAAAAATAAAACGAGTAAACATTGCGATTGAAACACAAGACATTGGCGACTCGCTAAAAGGCGACTATGTTAATGACCGTGCTTATAAAATACAGTTTCAAAAGTGGGTTAATCAACTTTGGTTAGATAAAGATAAAAAAATGCTTCAGCTTGAAGAGCAAGCAAATAAGGATAATTAATGCAGGAAATAATCAATTCTTGGTTAACCGCGCAAGGCGTACATGAATCATATTTAACCTTAAGTTCGGTGTTAATTGCTTGTTTGTTTATTTTTATGTTGTGCAGCATTAGTTTTTATATCGCGAAAAACTATGTACTGGTGTTGATTCATAAATTAACCAAAGCCTCAAAAAACACCTGGGATGATGTGCTTTTTGATCATCAAGTTTTTTCACGTATTTCGCTGTTAATTCCTTTTATATTATTGTTATTACTGACGCCACTTTTGTTAGATGAAAGCTCATTACTCGCTACGGTATTGATAGTTTTCGCTAAAATAGGCCTATGTTTTCAGATAGCACGTACGATTAGCTCAGTACTGAATGTTATTAATAAGCTATATAGGCAAACTGCCAGTGAACGTTATTTACCACTGAATTCGACATTACAGGTGATTAAGCTTGTGGTTTATTTAGTGGCAACGATATTGGCTGTTTCGCAAATTTTAGATCGCTCACCACTTTATTTACTGAGTGGCTTAGGAGCTTTAACAGCCGTACTTATTTTAGTGTTTCAAGATACTATTAAAGGCTTGGTTGCTAGTATTCAAATATCGGCTAATAAAATGGTTGCGCCTGGTGATTGGATTGAATTACCCAAATATGGTGCTGATGGCGATGTTATCGAAATAGGGCTAAATACCGTAAAAGTTAAAAACTTTGATAATACCATCACAACTGTGCCTACTTATGCCTTAACTAGTGGTTCATTTAAAAATTGGCGTGGCATGCTGAGCTCAGGTGGCCGAAGAATTAAACGTGCAATTGTCATTGATGTCGGCAGTATTCGATTTTATAACCAAGCGCAATTGGACACACTGACATCAGTAACCTTGATCACTGATTACCTTGTGGCCAAGAAAGCCGAAATTTTAAAGCAAACGGGTGAATTAGTTATCGATAGTGCTATTACAGCTTCAACTATCAATACAAGGCAGTTAACCAATATTGGGACCTTCAGGGCTTATATAACCGCTTATTTAAAGCAACATCCTAAAGTGCATCATGATATGACCTGCATGGTAAGACAATTACCAGCAAATGAGGTTGGTTTGCCATTAGAGTTATACTTTTTCAGTAGTGATCAAAATTGGGTGAATTATGAAACCATACAAGCAGATATTTTTGATCATTTATATGCCGCAGCGCCACTTTTTGGCTTAAGAGTATTTCAGCACCCAAGTGGCTATGACTGGCAAAAGGCGACAACTAACGCTGACGCATAACACCTTCTTGCATTGTAGAGGCGACCAATAAACCTTCTTGGTTAAATATTTGTCCTTTTACTAAACCTCGACCGCTGCTAGCTGACGGGCTTTCAATACAGTAAAGCAGCCATTCGTCTATACGAAATGGTCGATGAAACCACATTGAATGGTCTATTGTCGCCAGTTGAAAGTTTGGTTGCCAATAACTAACCCCATGCGGAAATAAAGCCGTAGGCAAAAAAGAAAAATCAGAAGTATAGGCTAATAAATAAGTATGAATACGAAGGTCATCAGGTAACGTGCCATTTGCCTTTATCCACATTTGACATTTAGCTTCAGTTTTTTCAGGTTTTAACCAGTTGTACTGAACTACAGGGCGAGTTTCTATTGGTTTTTCAGATAAAAACTTTCCACGAATCTCTTCTGGTATCGCTTCTTGATTATCAAAAATGAAATCTGTGTATGACTTTAACTCTTCTGGACCAGGGACTAAGGGCATAACATCTTGGTGATCAAACCCTTGCTCGTGTTGTTGAAACGAAGCGGTCATGTAAAAAATCGCCTGACCATTTTGAATCGCGTTTACCCGACGAGTATTGAAGCTTTTGCCATCTCGAATGTTTTCAACCTGATAAACCACAGGCTTGCTGGCATCTCCAGGTCTTAAAAAATACGAATGTAAAGAATGTACATTATGAGTTTCAGCAACGGTTTCTTGGGCAGCCGACAATGCTTGGCCCATTACTTGGCCACCAAACAATGCTCTAAAGCCTAAATCTTGACTTTCACCTCGGTAAATACCTTGCTCTATTATTTCTAATTTTAAAAGTGCTGAAAGATCATCCAATACTTGACTCATAAAAACTTTACCCTCTTTAACTATGACAAATCTTATTTATTATAACCTGCTATTACACTTAGAATAACGAAATAAGCTTTTAAATATCCTGATTATAAAAATATGCACAATAGCAAACTGGCTAACCAGCAGAATTTATTTATAAAAATTTGAATCTTAATAGTTGATCTTAGCAATGATCTACGATATGTTTCAACAATAAAACGTATACTATGGATATGTAATACGTATTACTAACGTGATAAAGAGGCCATCGTGCACGCAGTTCTTGAACGAGAAGTATTACTAGAAAGACGACAATATACCGCAGAGCAATCTAATTTGTGGGACAAACTGTCGCTTGCGCAAAAATTTGCGACTAGCAGTTTGACACAGTTTGGTTATGATCTTTGTTTTATTCGCAACAGCAAAGCAGGTAATATTGCAATTTTGTTGTGTGACAGTAATGCAGCTACAATCTCTGATGACGGCGAAATTAATACATCACCAAACCTCACTGTTAGACTTTAATTCCAATTTTGATATAAAAAAGCCGCTTCATAAGCGGCTTTTTTATTGCTATTTTTTCTACTGAATACCAAGCGACGATAAATAATTTCACTAAGATAAACCCCCCTCCTCTATTATTCACTATCAGCGCATTCACTCAGGCGAGAAAGAAATACGTAGGGATCAATATCCTGAATACTGGGTGAGTCAACCGCGAAAACAACCTTGACTGAGAAGTCTCCTAAATTAGCAAAAAAACGGGTATTTATTGCCTGTTTTATTCGATCAAACTTTATTAGTGCTTGCTCAATATTTTGATGTGGACATAAGAATAAATATTCGCCAGTACTTATGATGCCGGCATAGTCTTCTTCATCAATATTTTCATTAATGATAATGGCCAAAACTTTACTGACATCAGCTAGAATCTTGCGATTAAAGCGAAAGCTTAGCTCTTGCCAATTTTCTATCTTTAAGTAAATGATAGATATGTCATATTGATATTTTCTGGCAATTTTATACTGTTGTTGGTACCAACGTTTAGTTTGTACTGGCTGTGCTAATTGGTTTTGCGGTAACTCTATTTCATCGTAACTGAGGTTAAGTTTTAGCCGATGAGCTTGAAAGCGACAAAAAATTATAAAAATAGCACTACAGCTTAAAAGTGAAGCAAGGAGAATAATGAGCATTTTTTGTTGGGCATATTTTTCGTTGAACTCTAAACTTAGCTGGCTTTGATCAGCCAAATTTAAAGCAAGTTTCTTAGCTTTATCGCTTGTTGATATTGCGGCAGTAGCAAATGAATCTTTTACACTGACGTTGGGGTACAACCCTTGATATAAGGATAAATAATGGCTCTGATTTTTGATAGCCTGTGGCAAGTTGTTTTTTGCTTTATAGTAGTCGGTTAATAGTAAATACAATTCTATTTGTTGTGGTGAAAGCACAATGTTTTTAGCTAGTGATTGTGCTGAAATTAACATTGCTTCGGCTTCTATTTGTTCTCCTAAAGCAAACATCACTTTTACTAAGCTAATTTTAGTCGAGAGCTTAACACGTACTAAATTGTATTGATTAAATACTATCTGTGCGTTCATTAAACGAGCTTTTGCTGGTTTAAGTTGTTGTTGTTCATATAATACTTGTCCTAAGCCAAGTTCGGCATAGGCTGCGTGAATTACGAGTTTATATTGTTTGGCAAACTGTAGTGACTGCCAAAAAGCATTGTAAGCATCATCATATTGTTGCAGTTGGAAGTAAGCATTCGCTACTAAATGGTAACTGTGGGCAATGCCTTCGGTTCTCGCCATATCGATGCGTAGTTTTATTACATTGTTGAGCAGTTCAACAGCATTGTCATATTCTGATAAATAAAAATGTGCTTGGGCAATAGTTTCTAGCAATGTTATTTGATCAACATTTGTTTGGTTTTGACTGAGTAAAGTTTCAACCTTGTTGAGCGTTTTTACCGCCAGATCGTATTCAGCGCTTAAGGCATAAGCTACGACAGAATAGGCAAGTGCTTGTAAATGATAGTTCATATCATTTGCTTGTTCAGCCAACCATGCCGCGCTTTGAGAGGTATCTTTTAGCTGAATATAGTTACCTTGTGCATAATAACCTCGTGCAATTTTTAACATTAAGTCCAGTTGTAATTCGACATCTATTTTGTCAATTTCACTACCGTATTGTGCAAATTGGAATGCCACGAGTAAGTTGCCTTGATTAAAAGCCACATCCGATAAAAGAGAGAAGGCCTTCGCGACAATATTTGAACTGAACTGATCTCTATTGTTGACTACGGCTTGTGCGGTATCGACAACATCTTGTGCAAGCAATAACTCTTTCCTCAGAAGATAATAATCGTTTATTGCTTCGCGTGTGTTAACGCCACTATTAGTGTCGTTCGCTTGAGCACAAAGTGATATGAACATACTTATTAAAACAACTAGCAGTATTCGATTCATTGAGCGTTAACTTCCATTGGTAGATTGGGGGACGCTTACTATTTTTACTTTAGGCGTATTGTATCGAAAAGTGTTCAGTTCACTACGAGATTTTTACATTTTTCAGGAAGTATTTTATCAATTTACCTTATTAACTCGACTACTTGTTATCACTCTAAGTAGTCATTTAGCCGATATGGAGAGATTTAACGTTAATCTAAACATAATTCGTATTAAAGTATAATGGTATAAATGACTAATAAGTTGTTAATATTCATTAATTTAAATTATCTTTTTATGGCTAAGATTAATAATGGTTTACAAATAGAATACATTACTTATAATCGTAGATGAGCTTTTTAAGCTCAACAAGGGCAAATCCAGTGAAAATTGGAGACGCAAAGTTACCGATCTAAGGGGCAACCTACGATAGCGGAACTGCAAAATTTAGATATAGTGGGGGCTTATCTTAATTTACCGGTTCTCCATCGTAATCTCTGGTAACTTTGCGTGCCTTCCTTTGTTTTCTCGTTAATCCCTATTATTTCGTTTCTGCTTTCAGTGCTTTATCTTGAGCTTTTTTCTTTTCAACATAGTCAAAAATAACCGCTTCTAACATTGATAATGGCATAGAGCCATTTTTTAGAATTTGATCATGAAACTCTCGTAAATCAAACGATGTTCCTAAGTTTTTCTCAGCATGAAGACGTAACTTTTTGATGGTTAGTTCACCCATTTTATAAGATAAGGCTTGTCCTGGCCAAGAGATGTAACGATCAATTTCAGTTTTTACATTATGCAGTGACAGTGCCGTATTATTGGCTAAATAGTCCATAGCACGTTCTCGGCTCCAACCTTTAGCGTGCATGCCAGTATCAACAACTAATCGGCAGGCTCGCCACATTTCATAGGTTAAGCGGCCAAAGTCGCTGTAAGGACTTTGATAAAAACCAGCTTCTTTACCTAAATATTCTGAGTAGAGTCCCCAACCTTCGCCAAAAGCAGAAATATAAGTGCTAGTTCTAAACTTAGGTACATTCTCCATTTCTCGGGCAATAGAGCTTTGTAAGTGATGACCGGGTACCGCTTCGTGCAACGTTAATGCTTCTAAAACATATAACGGTCGACGGTCTAGTCGATACGTATTAACCCAATAATTACCCGGTTGGTCATCTCGCGAGGGACCAGAGTATCGCCCTGTTGTATATTTAGGCGCAATATTTGCGGGTACTTCTATAACGCCGTACGGGGTACGTGGCAAGGTTTTGAATAGTTTGGGTAATTGGGCATCCATTTTTTTGGCGATGAAGGACGCTTCTTTTAATAAACCTTCAGGGCTTGTGGCATAGAATTGTTTATCAGTACGTAAAAAATGAACAAAATCTGCAAAGCTTCCGGTAAAGTTAAGTTGTTCAATAATGGTGTCCATTTCAAGCCTAATGCGTTTTACTTCAGCCAAGCCCGTGTTATGCACTTCATCAACAGAAATCGGTAAGGTTGTATAGTGTTGTAACCGGTTAACATAATAGCTGTCGCCGTTTGGTAAAGAATTAGCCGCTATGTTGGCTCTCGCATTGGGTTGATATCGATTGACCATGAAATCATAATATTGCTGGTAACTCGGCATCAAAACTTCAGCAATAGTTTTCATGGCTTGTTCTTTAAGTTGAGCTTTCAGCTGTGGAGTAAAGTATGCCGGCAACGTTAAAAATGGCTGATAATAGGTACTTGAGCTAGCGTCAGTTTTTATAAATGCTTTAATCGACTCTTCAAAGCCTTCTAAGACAATTTTTGGTTGGGTAATGCCTGAAGCTATTCCTTGATCCATCCAATACATTTGTTGAGAAAAGTATCGTGGTAACGCATTCAATCGTGCAATATAATCGCGGTAATCTTGTTCGGTTTTAAAGCTAACTTGGCTTTTAATTCTGCTAATCCAGACATGAAATCCTGATTCAGCAGTTAATGGCATGTAGTGTTCTTTGTTAGTATAACTATCTAGTTCATTTTTTATGCTATAGGACAAAACTGAATGATTAATAGCTTCTGTCTGATTGAGCTTGTTACTATTTATTGCTAATAATCTTTGGTAAATAACGGCCAATATTTTATGTTGTTTTTGTAAGTTTTGTGGAGATAAGTCAGGTAATCGGCTATTAGTATCGCCGGAAATATCTTGATTAAAAGGACTTTGATGGTCTTTAAAGTGTTGATAATCTGTAATGATTTGTTCGAGATTATGGCTGATTAAAGCGGTAGGAGTTTTGGTCGACTGACAAGCCATAACCAATAGAACAACAAACATAGTGATTGAAAGAACTTTCATTACAAATCTCAAAAATTAATTTTATAAAAATACCCACTTATTTAATCACCATAACAAATCAAAACTATTTATAAAGCAAAGTTTACAGTTAAAGATTAATTTTGTTATTAAATCGGCATTGTTGTCGTTGTTTATACATTTTAGCATGGTACTTTTACTAAAATTACTGGACAATAACCCATCCGCTGATTGTCGTAAGAACATAAATGAAAAGTTGGCATAGTGCAGTATCATGATTCAATAGCACAAGCTGAACAAAAAATGCACGCCGCCATAAAACAATTGCAGTTATGGCATATAGCCGCGACTCCAATTAATTATGCGGTAAGCTACGGTTACCTTAATAAGCATTCAAAAAGTCTTAACTCTGAACTCGAAAAGCAATTAGCGTCAAAAAAGAAACTAGATAACTTTTTCTTAGAAGAAATGTATCGTCAATATATTTTAGGACAAAGTTCTTTTAGAGGGGAGTTAATTGACGATCTCGATGAAGTATTGGTTGATTTGCAAACTAATAACGAACAGTCATCACTGAATACAAAACGTTTAGTGACTGAATTAGACGAGAATATTGCCAACTTAAAGTCTACTGACAGAAGTGAAATATTTAACGCCATTAAACAGATACGTATCACGACTCAGCGATTTAAACTTGAGCAAGAGAAGCTTGCTAAACAGCTTCAATCTTCACAAAAATCTACTGAGACATTGCGCTCTGAGTTAGACGATGTGAAAAAAGAAATTTACTTAGATCCACTCACCGGTCTATTTAACCTTAAAGCGATGAATCAACATTTAGAGCTTTGGCTTTCTGATGATCCCGCTAAGCAAGTTTCTGCAATCGTAATTAATATTGATCAGTTTGCTAAGATGAATGAAAGTTTAGGCCCATTAATCAGCGATGTATTACTGACAAAAATTGCTAATAAAGTGAGCAGTTATGTCGGTGAAAGTGGCTTACCTGTTAGATCTGCTGGAGATGAATTTTTGATTTTGCTGCCAGATGTAAAGCGTATTGTTGCCGGAGAAGTAGCTGAGAAAATACGGCAGAGTGTTGAAAAATTAAGGTTTATTACCAGTAAATCAGGCACTAGATTACCACAAATGACGTTGAGTATTGGTGTGAGTGATTATAATGTTGCAACCAGTGCTAATAATATCATTAGCCAAACACGGGCATTAATAAACAATAACGCTAATATTCGAACTAATCACGTGAGTATTGCTAATAATTAATTTGCGCCTATTTCAGATATTAATAGCGCTAAGTTTTTTTCTGAAAATACCTTCACCCCGTTTGATCTCAATAATGCACTGGTAATACCTTGCCCTGCAATTTTCTGTTGGCTAAATTGACCATTATAAATACTCGTGCTGCCACAGGATGGACTTGATTCTTTCATCAGCGCATATTGAATATTATATTTTTGACAAAGTAATAATGCTTTATTTGCTCCTTTTTCAAATTCATCTGTAACATCATCACCTGTAATTGTTTTAACTTGAATGCTATCACCAACCATTTTTAGTTCTGCAGGAGGCCTTGGCGTACTTAATCCTCCGGCTAATTCAGGGCAGATAACCACTAAGCGATTTTCTGCTTGCCAGCGTAACAATGTAGTATTAACTAATAAGTTATCCCCACCGTCGTACCTCACTTTATTACCTAAAAAGCAGCTACTAATAAGTATCTTTTCCATCAACTTTACCTGTTTAAACTATAAAATTTTTAATATGACTTTAATGATCAGTAGTAAGTTAACGTTATTTTATTTGATTAATAAAAGCTGTTTAACACCTTCTAAATCGTCTTTATCTTGTTCAGTAGCGCACTCTATCCAGCAAGCATGACTATACTCTTCAAAGTTTAGTAAAAACACACTGTTAGCAATTTTGATTCTCAAACAATAAAGATCAGCGCCCTCTAATACCTCTAGCGTTTGTGCCGATGTTACCTGTAGCACATAATCAATAACCGCCGTTTTATCATCCATTGTCCATTCAACATTAAAAAAGATCTGAAGTGTAGTTAAACTAATTTCTTCAAGGTTAATGATTTCTATATTATTTTCTTTGAGCATACCGTTTCTTCTTCATGATAATTAATGGTTGAAAACATATACTGATGCAGTAATGCGATAGATTAATTTTTATCCTAGCGCGAAGCTAAAAAAAGCAACGACAACAGTAATTTTTTTACATATAATCAAGTGAGGATCCCTTAAAATTATTTACCAAAGAGAGATATTATCTATGAAAAAACTTACTTTAGCCGTTGCTGCTACTGTTATGATGGCTTCACCAGCATTCGCTGGCGACGCAGCTGCCGGTAAAGCAAAATCTGCTATGTGTGCAGCTTGTCACGGTGCTGCTGGTATTTCTGCTGTTCCTATGTACCCAAATCTTGCTGGTCAAAAAGAAGCTTACCTTGCAAAGCAATTAAAAGATTTTAAATCGGGTAACCGTAAAGATCCAGTAATGGCACCTATGGCAATGGCATTATCTGATGAAGACGTTGCGAACATCGCGGCATACTACGCAAGCCTTAAATAACCTTACCGTTATGTTAAAAAAAGCGCTATTAAGCGCTTTTTTTGTCTTTAAAATTAACACTTAACTCTGATGTTGTTTAATCAAAGATAAAAAAGGCTCGCCATAGCGGGCAAGTTTGGTGTCGCCAATACCACTAACATTGAGCATTTGTCTGGAAGTCGTTGGTTTTACCCTTGCCAATTCAGAGAGAGTGGCATCGTTAAAAACAATAAACGGCGCAATATCTTCAAGTTTAGCAATTTCTTTGCGTAACAATCTTAACTTAGCAAATAAAACTCTATCATAGGCTTTTTCACGTTTATTACTTTGCCAGTAACTCGCTTTTTGCAAACGAGGTGCGGCTAACATTAAGGGGTGTTTACCTTTTAATATATCTCCAGCGGCTTGGGTTAGACACAAGTTTGACTGGGCAGCAATATCTTGTTGTAGATAGCCTAAATGAATTAACTGTCGTACGATTGAAAACCAATAGCTCGGTGTTTTGTCTCTGCCAATGCCAAAAGTTGATACTTTATCATGACCAAGTTGGGTCATTTTAGTATTGAGCTCTGCGCGTAAAACCGCAATAACATACTCAACATCACCACTTTCTTCAATTCGATATACGCACGAAAGTACTTTTTGTGCAGCTTGTGTCGCATCAAACTGGCTTGGAGGATCTAAGCAAATATCACAATTACCACAGCTTTTTTCAGTAAACTCAGCAAAGTAATTTAAAACAACTCTGCGACGACATGTTTGTGCATCAATAAAACCACGCATCGCCTGAAAACGCTGAAGCTCTACATTAACTCGTTGTTCGTTTTCACCTTCACTAATGCGTTTGTTAATGCGTTCAGCGTCTTTTTCGTCATAAAGGAAAAGTGCTTCTGCTGGCAAGCCATCACGGCCTGCACGACCTATTTCTTGATAATAAGATTCGACTGTTTTTGGTGGTTCATAATGAATAACAAAACGCACATTTGATTTGTTAATACCGAGACCAAAAGCAATTGTAGCTACTACAATTTGCAGATCATCTTTGGCGAATTTATCTTGAATAATATTACGAATTTCAGACTCTAAACCGGCATGATACGCTGAGCAATTGATACCCGTTTCAGCTAAACGTTTTGCTAGTTTTTCTACTTGCCAGCGGCTATTGCAATAAATAATGCCGCATTCATCTTTACGTTTTTTTATATAACCAATAACTTGCTGCTCACCCTGATACTTTTCTGCCAAGGTAAAACGAATATTGGGTCGATCAAAACTATCAAGATGAATATAAGGATCGTTTAATGCCAATTGTTGCAGGATATCGCGTCGAGTGGTGACATCTGCCGTTGCGGTTAATGCCATCACAGGTACGTGCGGAAAGTTTTGTTTAAGTAAATGTAATTGCGTGTATGCAGGGCGAAAGTCATGACCCCATTGTGATATACAATGCGCTTCATCAATTGCAAAAAGGCTAATATTGAGCTGAGATAAGCCCTGGATAAAGTAATAATTTTTCAGTCGCTCTGGGGCAACATAGAGTAATTTAATTTTACCTTGACCTAAACGACTAAAAATATCGTTGATGGTCTCGGTATCAAGTGACGAATTAACAAACGCAGCAGAAATACCTTGTCGAACTAAACCGTCAACTTGATCTTTCATTAAGGCTATCAGGGGGGAAACTACAATTGTAACACCGGGCATAATGGTTGCTGGTAATTGAAAGCACATCGACTTTCCGCCACCCGTCGGCATTAACACTAAGCTATCTCGTCCCTGAAGAGCATGATTGATGATTTCTTCTTGGCCAGGGCGAAACGCCTGATAACCAAAGTGATGTTTCAGAGATTCAGTTAATGTTGTAGGAGAAATGGCTTGCAACAGGAAGTCTTATTTAATTAAATCAGCCGACATTTTACAGTAGTAAAGGCGTTGTGCGGAGGTTTATTTTTATTTTTACCGTGAATTTCTTATTATGAATAAAACTCAGTCTGATTATTAAGGTAAACACAGGTATTTTACGTAAGATGAAAGAGTAGCTTTGCCCTGTAAAAGTGCATGGTTAATGAATCTTATATTGCTTAATACTTTTAACTTGTCGATAGGTTGTTCAATTGAATAATGATATTATGTCGATACTTTAGCTCACCTTAGCCAGCAAGTTTATTCCATGCCAACAATTGAAAAAGACGCACTTCGTGGCGGTATTATTTTCGCGATTAGTGCTTATACAATGTGGGGGATTGCCCCATTATATTTTAGACTCATTGACCATATCAATGCCGATGAAATTCTTGTACATCGCGTCGTTTGGTCGACAATTTTATTGACATTAATTGTTTTACTGACCAAACGATGGGGCAATTTTATTGCCACTATTACACAACCCAAGATAGTTATGCAGTTAACCATATCTGCAACTTTTTTAGCGGTAAATTGGTTTATGTTTATTTGGGCTGTTAACAATGATCATTTGCTCGATGCTAGCTTAGGATATTACATAAACCCACTATTTAGTGTTGCATTAGGCGTAGTGTTTTTAGGCGAACGTTTAAGATTTTGGCAGTTATTTGCAGTTGGCTTGGCATTTATTGGCGTGCTCATTCAACTTATAATGATTGGCTCGTTGCCGATAATATCATTAGCGTTAGCCGCTACTTTTGGTACCTATGGTTTATTGCGTAAAAAAATGCCTTTAGATTCATTCGTAGGACTTTTAATAGAGTCACTTATGATGCTACCTATCGCCTTAATTTATTGGTTGTTTTTTCTACAAACCACTACAACTAATATGTTTGAAAATACGATGTCATTAAATACATTATTAATTTGTACCGGCATTGTTACTACCGCACCTTTATTATGTTTTAGTGCTGCGACCAAACGTATGACGCTGACAGCGCTGGGTTTTTTCCAATATATAGGCCCAAGTATTATGTTTGTTTTAGCAACTTTTTATTATGAAGAGCCGCTTTATTTTGCTAAATTAATTACATTTGCATGTATCTGGACCGCATTAGCAATATTTAGTTTTGATTCAGTAAAAGCTAGGCGTAAAGCAGCTAAAATAGCGGTAATATAGCGAGGTAAGTTAACAAAGCGAGTTAGGTTAACTCGCTTTGTTATTCGTATGAAGAGTCTAATTCCTAAAGCTTCTCTAAATTAGCATAAGCAACAACTAGCCATTTACAGCCTACATCTGCAAAGTTCACTTGAATACGACTTTGAGGACCGCTGCCTTCGTAATTTAATACCACGCCGTCACCAAATTTAGTATGACGAACATTTTCACCCAATTTAAAACCTGAGTTGCCAAAGGTTTCAAGGGTTAGCGCAGAAGAAAATTTACCTGTGGTTCTTGGCTTGCTAACTTGGCTTTGCATACGAATTTCTTCGGTACAAGTGTCAGGTAGCTCTCTTAAAAAACGACTCGCTTTATGATGTTTTTCTTGGCCATACAATCGACGACTTTCTGCATGACATAAATAGAGCTTTTGCATTGCTCGTGTCATGCCAACATAACATAAACGCCTTTCTTCTTCTAAGCGGCTAAGGTCTTCAACTGACTGCTGAGAAGGGAACATGCCCTCTTCTAATCCAGCAATAAAGACTAATGGAAACTCAAGCCCTTTAGCTGAATGCATGGTCATAAGCTGCACAGCAGATTCATAATCATCGGCTTGTGATTCACCAGACTCCAAGGCAGCATGGGTTAAAAATGACGTCAGTGGGCTTTGCTCTTCTGCCAGTTCAGGGTCAACTTCAAAGGTTTGACAAGCAGTAACTAACTCATTTAAGTTTTCAATACGGGCTTCAGCACGTTCGCCTTTTTCCGCTTGATACATAGCTTTTAAGCCAGAATGTTGAATAACATAGTTAGCTTGTTGGTCGAGGTTTAGGTGACTTGAGTCATCTTCTAACTGATCAATAACATTGATGAACTGCTGAATAACTTTCGCACTGCGACCTTTTAGCTCTTCGTTTTTCACCATGTGCTGACAAGCTTGCCACAAGGTGCTTTCCAAACTTCGTGCAGCGTCACGCACTAAACTTAGGGTTTGATTGCCAATGCCACGTGTTGGGGTATTAATAACACGTTCAAATGCTGCATCATCGTCTCTGTTATTGAGTAAACGTAAATAAGCGAGTGCGTCTTTAATTTCTTGACGTTCAAAAAATCGTAAACCGCCATAAATACGGTAAGGCAATTTCGCTTGAATTAAGGCTTCTTCCATTAAACGAGATTGGGCATTACTTCGGTATAAAATAGCGACATCATCTAATGAGCCTTTTTTATTTTTCCAGTCTGTAATACGTCCGGCAATAAAGCGCGCTTCATCTATTTCGTTAAATGCGGTGTAGATAGATATTTTTTCGCCTGCATCGTCTTCGGTCCATAGGTCTTTACCAAGACGATTATTATTGTTGCCAATTAACTGATTAGCAGCATTGAGAATATTGGCGGTAGAACGGTAATTTTGCTCGAGCTTAATGGTTTTAGCACCATCAAAGTCTTGTAAAAAACGTTGAATATTTTCAATTTTAGCCCCACGCCAGCCATAGATAGATTGGTCATCATCACCTACGATCATGACATTGCCACTTTTCTTGCCTAACAGGTTCAACCAAGCATACTGAATCGCATTGGTATCTTGAAATTCATCTACGAGTACATGCGAAAAACGTTGCTGGTAATGAGCTAATAACTCTGGATTATTTAACCAAAGCTCATGAGCACGCAATAATAGTTCAGCAAAATCGACTAAGCCTGCACGATCACAAGTATCTTGATAAACACGATAAACTTTAACAAATGTTTCTTCTGTTACGTCATGTTGAGCATCAATATGGTGAGGGCGCAAACCTTCATCTTTTTTACCATTGATATACCAAAGAAATTGTTTTGGCGGCCAACGCTTTTCGTCTAATTCTAATGAGCGTACAATACGCTTAACCATACGAAGTTGATCGTCAGAATCAAGTACTTGGAAGGCTTGAGGTAGCTTTGCTTCTTGAAAGTGCATACGTAATAAACGATGTGCTAAACCATGGAAAGTACCTACCCACATTCCGTGCACATTGCCATCAACGGTTTGTTCAACTCGGGCACGCATTTCTGCCGCGGCTTTATTGGTAAAAGTAACCGCTAAAATGCTATGAGGAGATGCATGCTCAACTTTCATCAGCCAAGCAATACGTTGTACTAAAACACGTGTTTTACCACTGCCAGCACCAGCAAGTACCAACATATTTTGTAGGGGTGCGGCGACTACATCGCGTTGTTTATCGTTTAACGATTCAAGTAATTCAGAAACATCCATAGCAAGGTAAAATCAAAAGCAAAATTATGCCGCTATCATAACAAGTTCAGCACTATTTTGATAACGCTATCCGTTGCCTAAGCTAATGAATACATTCAGATGCAGATAAATGTTTAATCGTTAAATAAGTAAATACAATTATTTACGTAAAAATATGGGTAAGTTGCTCTAGGTGATCAAGGGCAAGTGTAGGAAGAACTTTCAGAGGTTTACCCACTTGGTATGGGTTTAGCCAGACGGTTTGGCAGCCAGCATTTATTGCGCCAAAAACATCATTTTTTCCACAATCGCCGACATGGAGTAATTGCTTAGGACTAATTTTTAGTACCTTGCATGCTTTATCAAACATATCACGATCAGGTTTTAATTTATTATCAGTTGAGGCATTAAAGTGTGCACTAAAGTATTTAGCGATCCCTATTTTATCGGTATCTACATTGCCATTAGTTATCGCGACTAAAGGCACTTTGCTTTTGAGAAAGCTAAGGAAATCATGGGTATGTTGTGGCAAAGAGAAGTTACTGCGTTGCTCAACAAAATAACCTAATGCTGAATCAGCGACTGACTGTGCTTCGGCGCTAGTCAAACCTAATGAAAGCGCGCCAAGGTAGTAGCTTTTTTCTCTTAATAAGCTGATGTCGTGCTTTAAGGCGGGTGAATGCGCAATAACTTGTTGGCGAAAAGGCCACCAAAAGCTGATATCAAAGCCGTATAAATTACTATCAAGACCATAATCGCTGAAAATGCTTTTAAAATAGGCGATCATCTTAGTATCGGTAGCCAACATAATTGGGTGGTTACTGTACAAGGTATCATCTAAATCAAAGCTAATGGCATGAAAAGGATGTAGACGGCGATAAAATCTCACGGTGTTTTAGCCTAAAATAGTTGCTGATGTAAAAGCTTAGCGATCAATTTTTTAAATTGGCTCAATAACAAAGTATCCATACGAGGATCAAAATGCTCAGCATCTTGGCTACTAATTGCGAGAAAACCAATATCTTCTTGGTTGTGGGTAAGTCTTACCAAAACCACTGAACCTGCGTTAGCTTCACCAAAAATTAAGGCTTGTTCACTTTGCTGTAAACGGCCAAAATAGTAGTCATCTTTACTTAATCTATTTTCAATTATTTCAGCACAATCATTGTCAATTAAAGTACTGTGGCTAACTTGAGTTGGCTGAATTAACCATAATTTCAATGCATCTAACGACAACAATTGTGTAGTTGCTTGGTGTAAGCAATCAAGCAATTCAACGGCGGTAGTACAATCAAGTAAACGTAAATAGAGATCACTGTATAAAGCAAACAGTTGTTCGTTTTGATTAGCAATAACCATTAACTGGGTAATTTCTTCTTCTAAATTGTGAATTTTTTGTCGCTGTTGAGATAATTGACGCTCCACCAAAGAAATAGTGCCACGTTGATGATCGGGCAGTCTTAAACTTGTAACTAAGTCAGCTTGACGATTAAAAAACTCAGGATTTTCTTGCAGATAGCTTACGATTAACTCGTCAGTTAACTTTATTTCGTCATCAGAGATTAGGTTTTGATCATTTATTTGCATAGGTTTATCTTGTTTATAGGTTTATTTGCCCGTCGAATACGTGCACGGCGGGACCTGTCATTTTTACTGAGTTACCGGGGCCTTTCCAAAATATTTTTAATTGTCCGCCGGGTAAATCAACCAATACTTGTCTATTAAGCTTCTTTTGCATGTGACCAACCACCACAGCAGCACAAGCGCCACTGCCGCAAGCTAGAGTTTCAGCAGCACCACGTTCATATACGCGTAATTTAATGTATTCGGGTGAAACTACTTCCATAAAGCTGATATTCGCTTGTTGAGGAAAACGCTCATGAAATGATAATGCTTTACCTAAAGTTTCTACTGGTGCTTCTTTGACGTTATCTACCGTTAATACACAATGTGGATTACCCAAAGATACAACGCCACAAAGCACGGTTTCTTCTTCGCTTCGCAGAATATAAGTACCTTCTGCTTTTTGCGCTGTAAATGGAATTTTCGGCGGCTCAAATTGTGGTACCGGCATATTGACCGAAACATTACCGTCACGCTCAACAAACAAGGTCATTTTACCTGATTGTGTTGAAACTTTAATTTTATGCTTATTGGTTAAGCCTTTTAAACGGACAAATTTTGCAAAACAACGCGCGCCATTGCCACATTGGCCAACTTCACTGCCGTCAGCATTAAATATGCGATAGTGAAAATCTAAATCAGGATCATACGGAGGCTCAACGACCAGAACTTGGTCAAAGCCAACGCCAAAATTTCGGTCGGCAAGTTGTTTAATTTGCTCACTCGACAAGTAAACATTTTGCGTTACATTATCGAGCACGAGAAAATCATTACCTAAACCGTGCATTTTAGAAAAATTTACTAACATTTACGCTAATCTTCCACTATGAAGGTAATATGCTTTCACCTTGCCATAACTGGCTTAAGGTTTCGCGTTTTCTGATTAAATAACTCTCACTACCGTCAACCATTACTTCAGCTGCTCGTGGTCGACTATTGTAATTTGAGCTCATGGTAAAACCGTAAGCTCCAGCACTGCGAATAGCTAACAGGTCACCGGCACGTATGGCTAAACTTCTATCTTTACCGAGAAAGTCACCGGTTTCACAGATTGGCCCAACAACATCATATTGAGCGCTAGCAACATCATCGCGTTGCTCAACAGGAATAATAGCTTGCCATGCTTGGTATAACGCAGGTCTGATCAAATCATTCATTGCGGCATCTACAATAGCGAAATTACGTTCTTCACTCTCTTTTAGGTATTCTACTTCAGTGACCAAAATACCGGCATTTGCCATTACTGCTCGACCCGGCTCATAAATGAGTTTGATATCACGACCCAGCAATTTTTGTGCAATAGCCTCAGCATACTCTTTTGGGTGAGGCGGCGTTTCATTGTCGTAACAAACGCCCAAGCCACCACCAACATCAATATGTGATAGCGCAATACCATGCTCGGTTAACTCATCAACTAACTTTAATACTCGATCAAGTGCGTCTAAAAAGGGGGCAACCTCAGTGAGTTGTGACCCTATATGACAATCAACACCTTGAATATTAATGTGTGATAACGTTGCAGCATATTGATATAGCGCAGGAGCGTGTTCAATACTGATACCAAATTTATTTTCTTTTAAGCCAGTTGAAATATAAGGATGAGTGCCTGCATCAACGTCTGGATTAACCCTTAACGATATTGGCGCCACTTTATTCAAACTTTGGGCTACGGTTTGTATACGATCTAATTCGGCCGATGACTCAACATTAAAACAGTAAATATCTAAATTAAGTGCATAAGCTATTTCTTCTGAGGTTTTCCCTACACCAGAAAAAACCACTTTTTTGGGATCGCCGCCTGCTTCAAGCACGCGCATTAACTCACCCTTAGAAACAATATCAAAACCTGAACCTAATCTCGCCATAACATTTAATACCGCAATATTGCTATTAGCTTTTACGGCATAACAAACAAGATGTGGTCGCTCTCCAGCCGCTTGATCAAAGGCATGCCAATGGCGCTCAATGGTAGCTCGAGAATAAATATAGAGTGGTGTGCCATACTGCTTAGCTAACTCAGTGACCTGACATTGCTCGGCGTATAATGAATGTTGTTTACGATTGAAAAAGTCCAATGCCGTTATTCCTAAAGTTCTAAATTAGATTTATCACTGTTTTTATCAATTTCTTCACTTGTTTTAGGCAAGTTCTCTTGCTGTTGCTCAGGAGTTTGGTATAAAGGACCTTTAATGCCACAGCCTGTTAAGATTACTAAACTAATCAAACTGAAGAAAATAATTACAATTTGTTTACGCATAATTGATTTATTCGATTTTTTTCCCATGATAGACGTTTTATAATCCCTTGACCAACAATTACCAAGCAAAGAGTAAACAATCTTAATGCGCAGGTAGAAAGGAATAGTTAATGAATGATAGTCAATACAATATAGCCGCTGAAAATATTTTACTTGCGGTAGAAGAAGCCATTGAAGATTGCGGTTGCGATATCGATTATGAGGGTGTTGGCGGAATGTTAACCCTGACCTTTAAAAATGCCAGTAAAATTATCATTAACAAACAAGCACCCTTACATGAAATTTGGGTCGCAACAAAATTTAATGGCCATCATTTTCATTTCGAAAATGACCAATGGTTTGATAAGCGCGGTGGCGGAGAGCTATGGCAATTTTTATCTAACGCGGTCAGTAAACAAGCAGAAGAAGCCATCGTGCTCACTGCGTAATAAATATTAATTAAGGTAATTGAAATGACCCCACAAACTGTACGTATTGCAACCCGAAAAAGCGCGTTAGCGTTGTGGCAAGCAGAATATGTTAAGGCGCAACTTGAGCACTTTCATCCAGGTATCAATGTGGAATTAGTGCCAATGACGACCAAAGGAGACATTATTCTCGATACACCACTAGCAAAAGTGGGTGGTAAAGGCCTGTTTGTTAAAGAACTTGAAGTCGCGATGTTAGAAAATCGAGCGGATATTGCCGTACATTCAATGAAAGATGTGCCGGTCGAGTTTCCTGAAGGTTTAGGGCTAGAAATTATCTGTCCACGTGAAGATCCGCGTGATGCGTTTGTGTCTAATTCTATCAATAGCCTAGCCGACTTACCGCAAGGTGCGATTGTCGGTACTTCAAGCTTACGTCGTCAATGTCAAATTAAAGCGATGCGTCCAGATCTAGATATTCGCGACCTGCGTGGTAACGTTAACACACGCCTTAAAAAACTCGATAATGGTGAGTACGACGCTATTATTTTAGCCGCCGCTGGGTTAATACGATTAGAAATGCCAGAGCGCATTCGAGAATATATTGCCCCAGAAGTTATGTTACCAGCTAATGGTCAAGGGGCTGTGGGTATTGAGTGTCGAAATGAAGATACAACAATAAAAACATTATTGGCACCACTTGCCTGTGAAGAAACCCGCATTCGCGTTATTGCAGAGCGAGCGATGAACCGCGCGCTTGAAGGCGGTTGTCAGGTGCCTATTGGTAGTTATGCTGTGCTTGAAGGTCAAGAAATATATTTACGCGGCTTAGTGGGCGCTATTGATGGCAGCGAAATATTAACCAGCGAAGTTCGCGGCAGCATTAACGACGCAGAACAATTAGGTTACCAGTTAGCCCAAAGCCTTTTGGCGAAAGGTGCTGATAAAATTCTTCGTCACGTGTATGAACAATCATAAGCTCAATGTATTAATAACGCGCCCCGAAAAAGCAGGGCGCGAACTACAAACTTGCCTTGAAAAACAAGGCTACCGTAGTTACTGTCAGCCATTTTTTGACTATCAAAATACGGCAAGTCTTGAACAATTACATATACTGCAAAAGCAGCTAATACGCCCTATCATTATTTTTATTAGCGTAGCCGCTGTTGAGTTTGCGCATAAATTAATGCCAATACCTTCATGGTCTGCACAGGCTGTAATTGCTGTGGGTAGTGCAACCCAGCAGGCATTAACAAGGTTAGGTATAAAAGCTATGGTGCCTGATAAACACGATAGTGATGGTGTACTAGCACTATTACCGCTGCTTAGTGTAAAAGATAAAAGTGTGATTATTGTACGTGGTGACGGTGGCCGAGAACTTATCGCTGATGCTTTGCGTCTTCGTGGTGCGGCTGTTCATTATTTAGAAAGTTATCGACGTGTTTGGCGAAATTACCCACAAAAATTCATCAAAACATGGCATCAGCAAGAGATAAATTGTATCTTAATCACTAGTAACGCTTTGCTAGAATTCATAGTAAACTTAATTAACGGTGAAGATCGTTATTGGCAAGAGCAATGTTTATGGATAGTCGCTAGCCAAAGAATTGCTGATAACGCAAAAAAAATGGGCATTGTGCGAGTAATAAATGCTAATGGCGCCAATACTACAGCCATTATAAGTGCCCTCGATTGTGGAGTTAACTTAGCTACAGCAAGTGAGATAAACCGTATTTAAGTCAAAAAATTCAGTGTGCGCATTACCAACATGTAAGATAGGATCAGTTCATGAGCGATAAAAAACAACCCAAGCAATCGAAATCTGATGATAAAACTTCAGCTGCTAGCAGTAATGTTGAGAAGCAAGCAGGTTTATCTGCTTCTATTAAAATCAGTACACCGAATGACGTGTCATCAGAAAAACCTGATACTGTCGATACTAACGAAAAATCGTTAAATAAAGAAACGACTGCACAAAGTAAAAGTCAGACTGAACCATCCTCGAACAAAAATAATGAAAAGAGCGCTACTCCTTTGAAAAATTCTGCCTCCACTACATCAAGCAAACCGGTATCTGCGGGTACTAAAACACCCACTGATAAAAGTACGGTTGTAAAATCCAAGAAAAATAAAATTTCTAAAATTGCTGTATTCGCATTAATTATTGCGCTGCTTGCTATTTTGGCCAGCGCTGGGCACTTTTATTGGAATGAACAACAAAAGGCTCAATATAGTCAACAGCTTAGTGATCTTGTAGAGCGAAAGCTTATTGAAAATCAACAAAAAATAGCACAACAGCTGGCAATTAATACAGAAAGTGTTAACCAGAAAATTATCCAGCAACTCTCCCAAAATAAACGTAACAGTACTAACGAAATTAGTGCATTAGATAGTAAAGTTGAACAAATAAGCCGTATCGAAAGTAGTAACCAAAATGCTATTGCTCAAGTACAACAGAAGCTTGCTAGCTTGGGACAACAACAACCGAGCGATTGGCTGCTACAAGAAGCAGAATATCTGATTAGAGTCGCATCAAGAAGTTTATGGTTAGAAAAAACACCTCGTACTGCCGTGAGTTTACTCCTAGATGCTGAGTTGCGTATTCAAGAGTTAAACGATCCGCAATTTTTATCGCTTCGCCAAACTATTCAGCAAGATATTGCCCAATTAAAGTTGCTGCCTACACTAGCAACCGATGATGTTATTTTAAAGCTGATGGTACTTGATCAACAAGTTAAACAATTACCAATGGCGCTATTTGAAATACCAGAAATTTATCAAACTGAAAGCTCGCTTGAACTAACTGATAATGCGACAGATTGGCGTGAAAACTTAGCGAAAACATGGCGTAAATTTACTGATGAATTTTTCACAGTAACGCGCAGAACAGGCAATATTGAACCGCTAATGTCACCTCAATTTCAGCAAAACTTGCGTGAAAATTTAAGCCTTAAAGTACAAACAGCTGTTTGGGCTGCGAGTAAATCAAATAGCAAGATTTACCTGCAATCGCTCAGCGCCACTGAACGCTGGATTAATGAATATTTTGATTTAACAAAAATTGAAAACCAACATTTCCTTGATACGATTAACACGTTAAAAACAGCGACTATTAATGTCGACTATCCAAATAAACTTGCGTCACTGCAAGCTATTCGACAAGTATTGTCAGATAAAGAGTCTTCAGCAGTACGTATTCTAGAGAGCAGTAGTAACGTTGAAATACCGACAGTATCTGAAGATCAGCCATCAAGTGCTGAGCAAAGTGAGGACTTATAATGAAACGGCTTTTATTATTGTTGATTTTATTTCTTACGGTTGTTGTTGTAACGCCTATTTTAATTGGTGAAAAAGGCTATATTCTAATTTCTATTGGCGATTCAGCGATTGAAACTACAGTCATTACTGCAATTATATCGTTAGCATTGTGCTTTTTCGCCTTGGCACTTACCTTTAAATTTTTTCGTGGTGGAGTTAACTTTAGCTTTAAAGCTTGGAACAAAATTGCATTTGCCAGTCGCCGAAAAGCACTTAAAGACTTTAACAAAGGTATAGCCGCTTATGTATTAGGTGATTATAAACAAGCCGAGCATTTATTAGCTAAGTCTGCGGAAGGTTCAACGTTTGAGCTTATTGCTTATCTTGTTGCGGCTGATGCAGCACAAAAACAAGCGTTGAAACCAAACACAGACCATTATTTAGGCCTGCTCGACAAAACGGCCAATACTTTTAAAGATGCTGGATTAGAAGCGGTTTTAATTAAAATTAAATTACTTATGGGTCAGAAAAATTATCCACTAGCTCGTACGGTTATTGATGAGCATCACAAGCATATTGGACATGACGCCAGGTTACTTAAGTTAGAAATAGAGTTAAGTATCGTTGAGCAGCGATTTGATTATGTGATCAAGCAGCTTAATACGGCTCAAAAACAAAAATCTATCAGCTCAGACACTATCACGCTGTGGCAACAGCAAGCTTTTTACGGTGCTTTTAATGACCAGATAAAGCAACATGATAGCACTGCATTGGTAGAATATTGGCAGCAACTGCCGAAGAAAACCAGGCAATCTGAAACCGTGGTTATTACCTATTGCCAAGTGTTGGCCGAAAATCAAATTAATGAACCTTTAGCCAAAATATTATTACCTATTATCAAGAAAGGTAATGCGGTAAGTCTGTTAAAGGCGATAAGAACATTGCCAATTACGCACGATGATAATCTTATGGCTGCGGCGCAAAAACACCTACATAGTGAGCCTAGTAATGCACTGTGGTTATCATTAGTTGCACATTTTGCTGCCGCTGCTCAGCAATGGCAGTTAGCAGAAAAAGCCTTTAATAGCTTGGTTAGCCTTGAAGAAAAGTCATACGACAAAATTGATTTACTGGTTTTTTCACAAGTACTTGAGCAACAAGGTCAACTAGACAAAGCTAATCAAGCACTGCGAAAAATTCACACGTTAACTTGTTAATAAATAAAGCCTAAAGCCCTATTTAATCACGATTACATCCCTATGGATTAAACCGCTATTAAATAGGACTCTTGTCCTTTATGCTTTTGAGTTCTTTGATAAGCGCCTTTACCTTTTTTGGCGATAATAACTTGTTGCTTAAACAGCTTAGATGTTACCACTGCTGCTAAGAAGTTATCTTTAATTACCCCTCTACCTAACTCACAACCACCTTGATTTTTTTGGTGTTTATCTACTTTATGCTTTTTCATTTTCTTTACCTTTTTTGTTGTTTATTGAATACTATTAACGATAAATTTATTGCTTCGTATCGAAAACGCGCAGAGTATATACTAAACAAAAAAATATGCACAAATATTAAATTCAGTTATTAATATAGTTTTAAATACCTATCGAATTAACTATCGTGAAACCAAAATGACAAATAGTAATACCACAATAAAAATTAAAGCTATAGCCCGTCATCATGGATTATTTATTACCTTATCGGGGGTTGTTGCGTTAATTATTTTAGTGGGATTTGGTCATTATTATTGGCACCAAGCCCGCTTTGTGCTGATGTTTATGGTGCTCACTTGTTTAGTGACTATTTTTATTGGGTTACTAAAACAAGCTGAACCAAACCACAGCTTAATATTGGCACCTGAAACACTAACCTTTCATCATCGCCATGGACTTTGGCAACTTTGCTGGCAGCAAATTAGAAGTATACATAGCGTAACCAATACCGTGGGTATCGAGCGACAAGAGCTGAATTATGTCGGTATCAAACTGATGTCATTAGACATTATTGCAGGCAGTATATCGTTACGGTTAGCCAATCGCATGATCCATGAACAAAAGCCACTTATTCAATATTGCATTCACCAGCAATTAATAACCATTGAGCAAGGAGTTTTAAATTTTGAACCGTATATTTTAACAAGTGGTGAAGTCATAAAAGGTCCTTTGGCAGGCTTTCTACATCATTGTGACATATTGCATCAAGCACTTGGCGCGCATTTATTTATTTCTGCCAGTAATCTCAACGGCTCAATTGATGACTTTGTATTTTTAGCAAAAAATTACTTAACGAATGCTAAACAGTCACCTGTATCAAGTTAGTTTGCATTCGTTAAAATGGACTTTAGGCGTTATCGGTTTGTAAACGTTTTATTAGATTACAAGTCTGATGAACCTTGATGTTCAAATGGCATAAGTAAGGTTCTCATGGCTGGACGAAGTGCTATTAATACATTTTCTTCAGTAAGCTCTGGGTACAATACTTTTCTCAGTAATAATCCTGTCATCATTGAGAAAATTACATTAATTCGGCTTTCAAGTTCTTGCTCTGAATGATTTTTTAATACGCTTTTTTCGCTGATCAGTAACTTTCTCATGCGCTCTCTTGCCTGTGTATCTGCGTCCCGTAAGAGCATTTCTACTTTGCTGTTTCTGCTTGCTTCGGCCATCATATCTAATCTGACCACACATGAGCCGGTATCCATGTGACGCTTTACACCCATATTTAAACCATCAATAAGCGCAGTAAGTACGTCGCTAGGATGATCCTCAAACTGTTGGAAGATAGAGAACATCTCTGCCATATCTTTTTCGATAATACTTTCAATGATGGCTTCTTTACTGTCGAAGTAATTATAGATATGACCAGCACTCATACCCGCAGTTCGAGATATTTCTGCCATGCCAGCACCGTGATAACCTTTACGACGAAAACAATCAGCCGCAGCGCTCAATACTTGCTCCCTTCGCGCATGAGCGAGGGCCGGATCTGAGTGTTTTTTGATTTTCATATAAATTTCCATTATCGAGCCTGTTGGCTCGATAAAATATGCCTTTTAGTGCTATTTAAGCTGACTTTTTAAATCTTGTGTTCATCGCGTTTATTTAGCTGCTTTAGTTTTTCCAGGAAAAACTCGTCGCACTAACACGAAAAACACGGGTACAAAAATAACCACTAATATTGATGATGCAAGCGTACCGCCAATAATTGAAATACCGAGCGCATTTTGTGCACCCGAGCCAGCACTCGAGGCAATAGCTAAGGGTAAAACACCACAAATAAAGGCCATTGAAGTCATCAAAATAGGACGTAAGCGAAGACGAACAGCGGCAATTGCCGACTCAACAAGGCCGAGCCCTTCATCCATTTTATGAATGGCAAATTCAACAATTAATATCGCATTTTTAGACGCGAGCCCTATGGTGGTTAACAAACCTACTTGCAAGTAGATGTCGTTTGATAGTCCACCACCAAAAGCCGCCATAATTGCACCAAATATACCTAAAGGTACAATCAACATAACGGCAAAAGGCACCGACCAACTTTCATATAACGCTGCTAAACACAAAAATACAAACAATAATGAAAGGCCGTATAAAAGTGGTGCTTGTCCGCCGCTAGAGCGTTCTTGGAATGAAATTCCTGTCCACTCAGAAGCAAAGCCTTGTGGTAGTTGATTAACTAATCTCTCCATTTCGTCCATTGCTTGTCCGGTACTGTAACCGGGCGCTGCACTGCCTTGAATTTCCATTGAAGAAAAGCCATTATATCGTTCTAGGCGTGGAGAGCCATATGACCAAAATGAGCTGGCAAATGCAGAGAAGGGTACCATGTCGCCATTATTGTTTCGTACATACCATTTGTTGAGATCTTCAGGCACCATACGAGACTCGGAAATACCTTGTAGGTAGACTTTTTTAACACGACCACGGTCAATAAAGTCATTGACATAACTACTGCCCCAAGCGGTTGAAAGGGTAATGTTAATATCACTTTGTGATACGCCAAGGGCTTCTGCTTTTGCTAGGTCAATATCTAATTGTAGCTCTGGCATGTCTTCTTGTCCGTTCGGACGTACACCCGCTAAAACTTTACTTTGACTTGCTAAACCTAACAATTGATTTCGTGCACTTAATAACGCATCGTGGCCAAGACCCACCCGGTCCTGTAAAAACATATTAAAACCGTTTGCAGTACCTAACTCAACGATAGCTGGCGGTGGAAAAGCAAAGACAAAGGCTTCTTTAATAGTTGAGAAAAACTGCATACCTTTACCCGCTACAGCTCCAACGGATAGATCATCACGTTGTCGCTCATCCCAATGTCTTAAGCTGACAAAGCCAATAGCTGAGTTTTGCCCTGAGCCCGCAAAACTAAAGCCTGTTACGGTGAATATACCTTTAACGGCTTCTGATTGGTCGTTCAAGTAATGATTTTCGACTTTTTTAACCACTTCTAAAGTTTCTTGGGTGGTCGAGCCAGCCGGCAACATAACTTGGTTAAATAAAATACCTTGATCTTCATCAGGCAGAAATGCCGTAGGTAAGCTTGAGAAAACATACACCATGCCGCCAACGATAACGGCATAAATAAGTAGGTAGCGTTTAGAGTGGCGGATCATTCTACTTACAAAGCTTTGCGCACCTTGATTGGTTTTTTCAAACCCGCGGTTAAAACCAGAAAAAAACTTACCGATTAAAGTACTGTTATCATGAACATGGCTTGGTTTTAATAAAGTAGCACAAAGTGCGGGTGTTAATATCAAGGCAACTAATACCGACAAGCCCATCGCAGAGACTAGCGTAATAGAGAATTGTCGATAAATAACCCCGGTAGAGCCACTAAAAAATGCCATCGGAATAAATACGGCTGACAGCACCATAGCAATACCGACCAAAGCGCCCTTAATTTCATCCATTGATTTTCGTGTAGCTTCAAGCGCTGATAGCTTTTCTTCACTCATGAGCCGCTCAACATTTTCAACGACAACAATAGCGTCATCAACCAGTAAGCCTATAGCTAACACCATCGCAAACATAGTTAGCGTATTAATTGAGTAACCAAAAACGTATAAAATACCAACGGTACCAAGTAATACCACTGGCACTGCAATAGTAGGGATGAGTGTCGCACGAAAGTTTTGTAGAAATAGATACATAACTACAAACACTAAAACAACCGCTTCAATTAGAGTATGAACTACTTTTTCGATCGATAAAGATACAAACGGAGTGGTGTCGTACGGGACGACAGATACTAAGCCTTGTGGGAAAAACGGTTGCAGTTCTGCGAGCGCATCTTTTACGCCTTGCGCGGTATCAAGTGCATTGGCACCACTGGCCAATTTAACACCTAAACCCGATGCAGGGTTGCCATTAAAACGTGCAACAACACCGTAGTTTTCGCCGCCAAGCTCAACTTTTGCCACATCTTCTAAACGAACAACAGAGCCATCGCTATTTGTTTTGACAAAAATATTTTTAAATTGTTCAGGGGTTTGCAAACGACTTTGTGCGGTAACAGTGGCATTAAGTTGTTGCCCTGCAATGGCTGGCATTCCGCCTAGCTGTCCGGCAGAAACTTGTGCATTTTGTGCTCTTATTGCGGCACTAATGTCAGCAGGCGTTAATTTAAAATTTTGTAATTTAGCCGGGTCTAACCAAATACGCATCGCATATTGTGAGCCAAACAGTTGCACTTCACCGACACCATCAACACGAGAGACAATATCTTGTACATTTGATGACACATAATCACCAATATCAATATTGTTCATGCTGCCGTCTTGCGATACAAAACCAACAACCAATAAAAAGTTACGAGCAGATTTCGCCACTACAACACCTTGGCGTTGTACTTCTTCTGGTAGTAATGGTGTTGCCGTTGCTAATTTATTTTGTACTTGAACTTGTGCAATATCAGGGTTGGTATCCGCACTAAAGGTCAACGTAAGGGTTGCTGAACCACTTGATTCAGACGTTGACGACATATAAAGCAAACCATCAAGGCCTTTCATTTTTTGTTCAATAACTTGGGTAACAGAGTCTTCCAGTGTTTGTGCAGACGCTCCTGGGTAATTAGCTGAAATACTAATGGCAGGTGGTGCAATTGATGGATACTGCGCAATAGGTAAATTTTTAATCGCTAAAATTCCCGCGAGCATAACTACAATAGCAAGTACCCAAGCGAATATAGGTCGATCGATAAAAAATCGTGACATTGAATGCTCCGTTATTGCGCTTTGTTGATAGAAGAGGGGTCAGGCGATTTTACTTGGGTTGGAGTAACTAAAGCTCCCGGACGAATTTTTTGTAAGCCTTCAATAATTAATTTATCGCCAGCTGCTACGCCATGAGTAACGAGCCAGTTTGAACCCACGGCTCTATCAACTTGTAAAACACGGCTTTCTACTTTGTTATCTTTATTCACGATCATCGCTGTTGGCTCGCCTTTTGTATTACGACTAACACCTCGATGTGGCACTAAAATGGCGTCACTTTTAACCCCCTCAATGATGGAAGCACGAGCATACATACCGGGCAATAATAACTTTTCTGGATTAGGGAATTGAGCGCGTAATGTTACTGAACCTGTGCTTGGGTCAACGGTAACTTCAGAGAATTGCAATACACCTTTATGAGGGTAAATAGAACCATCTTCCATGGTCAACTCAACATCGGTTTGGTTTGTAGGATCAACTGTTAACGCACCAGAAGCTAATGCTTTTTTAAGTTTTGTGAGCTCATTACTCGATTGTGTTAAATCAACATAAATAGGGTCGAGCTGGGTAACTGTTGCCAGTGCTGTCGTTTGATTGACACTCACTAAGGCGCCAACGGTGACATTTGATTTACTTATTTGGCCGCTGATAGGAGATGAAACGTGGCTATAATCAAGATTGATTTGTGCTGTTTGAAGTTGTGCTTTAGCCGTAAGTAATGCGGCCGTTGCTTGTTTGTATGCTGCATCTGCTTCATCAAAGTCTAATTGACTTACCGCTTTAATTTTTAGCAGTTCACTATAACGAGTAGCTTTGGATTTACTGCTAGCAATACTTGCTTTAGCACTGGCTACTGCCGCTTCGCTAGCGGCTAACTCAGCTTTGAAAGTGGCGGGATTAATTTGATAAAGTGATTGCCCTTGCTCGACTCGCTTACCTTCAATAAATAAACGCGATTGAACAATGCCACTAACTTGAGGACGAATTTCAGCAATTTGAAAAGCATTAATACGCCCAGGTAATTCTTTTTTGAGCGTTAGCGCTTGGCTTTTTAATGTAATAACACCAACGGGAACCGCTTGAGGTCCAGTAGCTCCTGACTGATCAGCCGCTTGAACAGTTACTTGTTCACAACCCGATAAAGCAACAATACTCATGAGGGTCGAAATTACAAATAATGCGATGCGAGAACGCTGCATGTTAAATACCTTTAATGTTAAATATAAACTGTAGAGTGAACGATCATTCTAAGTGAAAAGTTTTTATTTATATATTGAATTAGTTGTTTTTTACAAAACATTACACTTATGAAACAAAGGTAACATTACTGACAATAAAATTAGCTTTCACAGTTTGTAATAACGCGATTTAAGCAGTTGTCGATATTAGAAAAAATTGAATTTTAATGAGAATGAACTGGAAGTTTTTTTGGTCATCAATGAAGTTTATTACTCCTTTGAGACAAGCGTTTTAGGGAGGATGGTTTATAAACTCAAATAACTCAAATTATTGAAATAACATATGTTGTGAGCACTGTTTTTTTAGTTAAAACAAAAAAACCAGCCTAATGCTGGTTTTAATTTTTATCAAAGCGATAAACTATTGTGCGAGTTTAACGCGAATTTTGTTATTGGCAATTTTGGTTTCATGCAGGTTTGATAAAGCGACTTTAGCTTCTTTTTCATTTGGCATTTCAACAAAACCAAAACCTTTTGATTTAGCCGTTTCTTGGTCTAAAACTAAAGTGCATTCAGTCACAGTGCCGTGAGCAGAAAATAAAATACGGAGTTCTTGTTCGGTTGTTGAACGAGAAAGATTGCGAACTAAAAGTTTCATAATGGACCATTAATGTGTGATTACGAGCGCAATTATCTCACAGTTTGGCAACAGATTAACTTATTTTCTGCATTTGGCTAAAATAAATATATTGATATGGTTATAAAATTAATTGCTGTAGTGACATATCTTCATTACGTTCGCTAATTTGTGCCAACAGTAATTCAGCTGTGGCAATAGCATCGTTTAGCGCATTATGAGCATAGTGATTAGGCAGTTGGTAGCTGGCGCGTAAAGCTGAAAGTCTCAATTGCGATGGATCGTAAGCGACATCGCGTTTATCTAGCCTTTTTTTCGCCACCACTAACGTGTCTATCATCGGAAATGGCGGCGCCATACCATAAAGTTCTATGCAAGCTTGTTGTAAAAACTGACGCTCAATACGAGCAAAGTGAACGAGCATAACTTTGCCTGCGAGTCGTTTCAGTAATTGTTCTACTACCTCTGCAAGCGGTTGCCCTTGATCTTTTTGGTCATCAGTTATTTGATGTATGGTGACATTATCTGCTTTTAAACTGCCTTGAGTTTGAATAATTTGATGATAACTCGTGCCAAGTTTAATTTGTCTATGATTTAACTCCACACAACCCACACTGAGCAGTTTATCTTGTATCGCGTCTAACCCTGTTGTTTCAAAATCGACCGCTAATATGGGGGTTTGATCAAAGGGAGTATGCAGTAGAGGGAAAGGGACACTGAGAAACTCATGCAATGGTCCTTTGGGTGCACGCGCTAGCATACGTTTTCGTTGTGCTTCGTAGCCGATTAGCCAACGCGTTAGTGGGTGATGATTCAACATGATAAATGGTTATCGCTAATAAGTGGATTGACGGCTGTCTTGCAAGGTTTTTATCACTTTAAAGGCATCTTTTAAGTGCTCCCTTTCGAGTTTCGAAATATCTTTTGGTGATAAGTAATTATTGGGTTGTTGGCCTAATTGCAATTTTTTCGCTTGGTGCATCATACGTAGCATACTTAAAAATTCATATGCATCGATGAGGTTTGCTGCAGATGATTTCGATAATGAAGGCGTTCCAGCGGCCTGCTTTAAGCGCTCTATGGTATTAACCGTTGCAATGCCTTCAGATAACGCATAAATACGCGCGAGATCAACAATTGGAGCAATACCGTTATGCTTTAAATCTAGCGTAGCTTTATTTTCGCCATTTTGTATAAGCACAAAATCTCGAAAAAAGCCTAAAGGTGGCCTTAAGTTGAGGGCATTACGTGATAAATGTGCGATAAATAAAGTGCTACGTTTTGTTGTTTGTAACATTTTTGTTTTTACCTGCTCCAGTAATCGGCTGTCACCATAAACGGTGGTTAAGTCGAAAAAAGTGCTGCAATGCATTAATGCTTTTGGCTCTGGTGTATTAATCCATTGAGCAAAATATTGTGACCATTGTTTTTGCGTTTGGCACCATTGTGGATTTGTTGCCATGACATTACCAGGGCAATAAATAAAACCACAAGCGGCTAAGCCATCAGACACAAAAGTAGCAAGATCTTTAAACCAAAGATTATGTTCTGGTTTTAAATCGTTAGAAATGATCAAGGCATTGTCTTGATCTGAGTGGGCAAATTGTTCTTGTCGTGCTTGTGAGCCTGCAGCTAACCAAGCGTAAGGTACAGGAGGTGGACCTAATAATTTTTCGGCCATTTCTATTAAGCGAATGGTAAATGCCATGGTAATGGCGCTGATACTTTTACCAACATGATCAGCGGTAGTGCCTAATTTTGCCATGCGAATTTGTAGTTTAGGGATCATGCTACTGATTTCGGTAAGCTCGCCAACCGATGTTGCTTTATGAATAACGCTGGTAATGTTAACGGCATTCTGCCCTTCATTATTCATTAAGTCAGTTACGGTCACCATGCCTTTAAGTTGATTACTTTCGGTCACGGGTAAATGATGAATATGCTTTTGTGTCATTTTCATTAATGCATCGTAAGCGGTGCTATTAATATCTATAGTGGTCATATCATCAGTCATAATTGCACTGACGGGTTGCTCAATACTAAGTCCTTGTGCCACACATCGACGACGAATGTCTTTATCGGTCACTATTCCTAATGGTTGATCATTATGGCTGATGACTAGGCAAGAAAAATTTTGTTCGGTCATCAATATAGCGGCTTGCTGAATGCTGGCGTCAGGGCTAATTATAACTACAGGGCTGTGATAAAAATTGGCAATCGAGCTATTAAGTAAAGACGAGTTTAATATAGCGTCTTCATTTACTTGCAACATTTTTTTATTAAGTCGCTGCTCTGATGTTTGCTGAAAAAAGGCGGTTACGTCAGGATACTCATTAACTAACTGTAGGAAGTTATGATAATTAATGCTGTAGAGTAAAGTATCCTCATCTGAGATGACATGTTGGGTACTAGGGCCATTGTGACTAAAGCAAAAAACCGAACAAATATCCCCTTCACTAAATTTAGCCAATAGTTTGTTATCTGCACTGAAGTAACTTAAGGCACCTTTTCTCAATATGTAAATGTTTTCTTCTACAATGCCTTGTGGTGGCAGTGTTTGACCACGACGAACATAACTAATACTGATCTCTTTTACTATTTGCTCAATGATGTCACTCGGCAATAAGTCCATAGGAGGAATCGCTTGAATAAATTCGCTGATTTCGCTTAATGCTGAGTCCATAACAATATCTCTAGTGAGTACACTCACTACATTTAGGGGAATTATGCGACTTAAGTCAACAGTTTCAACTATGTTCTAGACTAAAGTTTAATATGAGCGCCGAAATAATATTGCTAGTGTGTAACTTAGAGTAGGTTAAGTATTCATTTATCCAATGTTGGTTTTACCAGCGGGTCGAATTAATAGTCAACCTCTCTTAAACAACAGGTGATACCAATTGAAAGATAATCAATTTGGTATATAGCGTATAAAAATCATAAAACGCTGTCCTTTTAAACTATTTAGGTTTAATAGGAATAATTGCTAGGAGAGAATGATGGAAGGTAAAGCAACATATTGGTCAGAGAATCTGCGCCTAATATTTATATGTCTTGCTATCTGGTTCGTGGTTTCATTTGGTTTTGGTTTGCTTCTTGTCGAGCCATTAAATGCAATACGTCTAGGTGGGTACAAACTAGGTTTCTGGTTTGCACAACAGGGTTCAATTTACACATTTGTCGGTTTAGTTTTTTGGTATACCAAAAAAATGAACGACCTTGATAAAAAATATAACGTGGAGGAATCATAATGGAAGAGTTAAAACTCTATACATACATAGCTGTATTCGGTTCTTTTGCCGTTTATTTCGGTATAGCTTGGTGGGCTCGTGCGGGCTCAACTAGTGACTTTTATGTTGCTGGTGGTGGTGTAACGCCAATGCAAAATGGTATGGCGATTGGTGCCGATTGGATGAGTGCTGCGTCATTTATTTCCATGGCGGGTATGATCTCATTCTTAGGTTACGGGGGCTCTGTATTCCTAATGGGTTGGACCGGTGGTTATGTATTATTAGCCATGCTACTTGCACCTTACATGCGTAAGCACGGTAAATTCACCGTACCTGAATTTATTTTTGACCGTTATTATTCAAAAACAGCACGTGTTGTTGCGGTAGTTTGTTTAATCATCGCGTCATTAACTTACATCATCGGTCAAATGAAAGGTGTAGGTGTTGCTTTCTCTCGCTTCTTAGAAGTTGATTATGATTTAGGTCTTTACATCGGTATGTTCGTTGTTTGGGTTTATGCTGTATTAGGTGGTATGAAAGGTATTACTTACACGCAAATCGCTCAGTACGTAGTATTGATTTTTGCTTACACCATTCCAGCGGTATTTATTTCATTACAGTTAACAGGTAACCCAATTCCACAACTAGGTTTAGGTTCTACGTTAGCCGACGGTAGTGGTGTTTACTTACTTGATAAATTAGACTTAGTTGTTACTGAGTTAGGCTTTAAAGAGTACACCACTGACAACATGGGTGGTTCAGTAAACATGTTCGCTTACACCTTGTCTCTGATGATTGGTACTGCAGGTTTACCTCACGTTATTATGCGCTTCTTCACTGTTCCTTCAGTTAAAGCAGCACGTCAATCTGCAGGTTACGCTTTAGTATTCATTGCATTGTTATACACAGTTGCTCCAGCAGTTGGTGCTATGGCTCGTCTTAACTTAATGAACACTATTGAACCAGCAGCTGGTCAAAACCTTGAATACGCTGAGCGTCCTCAATGGTTTAAAGATTGGGAAAATACGGGTCTATTGCAATACGAAGAAAAAAATGGCGATGGTAAAATTCAATACACTGCTGATCCTGCAACTAATGAAATGATTAAAGTTGACCGTGACATCATGGTATTGGCTAACCCAGCAATCGCTAATTTACCAAACTGGGTAATTGCTTTAGTTGCTGCTGGTGGTTTAGCTGCTGCATTATCTACTGCAGCCGGTTTATTATTAGCGATATCATCCTCAATTTCTCATGATTTAATGAAAGGTATATTAACGCCTGACTTAACTGAGAAAAATGAGTTATTAGCCGGTCGAATTGTCATGACTATATCGGTGATGGTGGCTGGTTGGCTTGGTTTAAATCCGCCTGGTTTTGCCGCTGGTACGGTTGCACTAGCCTTTGGTTTAGCTGCATCGTCAATATTCCCAGCGCTAATGATGGGTATATTCGCTAAGAAAATGAGCGGTACTGCAGCAGTTTCAGGTATGATCGCAGGTATCGGTGTAACTATGCTGTATGTATTCCAGCATAAAGGCATCATGTTTATTCCTGGTACTTCATTCCTAGGTGACATGGGTCCTAACTGGTTCTTCGGAATTTCACCAAATGCCTTTGGTTCAGTAGGTGCTCTTGTTAACTTTGCAGTAGCTTTCGCTATGTTGAAAGTAACAGGTCCAGCACCAGCTCATATCCAACAAATGGTTGATAATATGCGTACGCCTGCTGGTGGCGTATCGGCAGCACATGATCACTAAATAGTTTTAACTACTTATTGATTAATAAGCTAAAAGCCCTATTTAATTTCTATAAATAGGGCTTTTTATTTTGTCATTAAGATATAATGATTAAATACAGATTGCCTCAGCAGAATGACGAAGTTAAGCCATTCCACAAAAATAAGTACTCAATGATTGCGCAGGAAAAACTAGTAAGTTCAAAAATTCTTATGCGGATTGGTACAATATAAATTGCAGGATACTTTATGAATAAGCACACTAAAACAGCTATTATAGTAGCCCCTATCCTTACTATTTTAGGCTTTGCATTAGCTGACTTATGGGAAGAAAATAGCGCTAATCAAATGCGCGCATTTAAATTGGTTCCCTATGGTCATTGTGATGTTATCAATCAAAAATGTATTTTGAAATCAGGTGAATTTGAAGTCAATATATATGATGAAGCAGGCATGACAACATTAAATTCTACTTTTCCGCTTGATAGCGCAACATTCTTTGTAGTAGATAAAGACAATAAAGCGAGTGCTTACCCACTTGGTATGATTGACAGCCCTTATTATTGGATGAGTCCAACGCCATTACGTAATACCATTAGCCGCAAGGGCGATAAGCAAAAATTACGGGTTATTGCTAATATTAAAGGCGGGCAATATATTGCCGAATTTTACACTCAAACGGTAAATTAGCATTACAGTTTACGTTATGAGTTTAAGTTTAATGACATATGTGAATAAATTCATATAATCATATAATCAAACACTTAATATAAGTTATAGAGAAATTAGATGTTTCCAAATTGGCAATTAGCGGGCTTAAGTTTTGCTTATATAGGTTTGCTGTTTTTTATTGCCTATGTTGGAGATAAGTATCGACATAAATTACTGCGTAAAAGCCAAGCGGTAATTTATGCATTAACTCTTGGCGTTTATTGTACGTCTTGGAGTTTTTTAGGCACACCAGGACAGGCTTCAAATAACTTTATTTCACATTTGCCGATATATTTAGGGCCGATACTGCTCTTCATTTTTGCATGGCCATTTATACAACGCATTATTCGTGTGAGTTTAAAATTAAACCTCACCTCAATTGCTGATTTATTAGCTGCACGTTTTGGTAAGTCGCATAATTTAGCGATTTTAGTCACCATTGTGGCGCTAATTGGCACTATGCCTTACATCGCGCTGCAATTAAAAGCGATTGTCTACACGTTTCAACAGTTACAGGCAGAGCAAAGCTTAGCGAACTGGCACTTTGGCCTTGTGGTAAGTTTGGTCTTAGCAGGTTTTACCATCGTATTTGGTGTTCGAAATATCGATGTAACTGAGCGACACCCCGGGGTGATGTTAGCGATAGCTTTTGAGTCTTTAGTTAAGTTGTTCGCCTTTATCGCCGTTGGTATTTTTGTTACCTATGTATTATTTGACTCGCCAATGGAGATTTGGCGTCGTTCATCTGCAAGCCTGCAGTTGGATCAACAGTTGAATTTTCCAAATGTTATGTCAATGTTTGCCATGCTCGTGATCACTATGGCAGCATTTTTATCTTTACCTCGCCAATTTCAAGTGATGGTGGTTGAACTAAAAGATGAAAAAGATACTTGGCTTAGTCGACGCATTTTTCCTCTTTATTTATTAATTTTTGCGATCTTTGCTGTACCGCTTGGTTTAGCTGGACATTTATTGCTAGGAGATACTGTACCGTCTGATGCTTATGTCTTATTCTTACCTTGGTATCAACAGCAACCTTGGCTAACGCTGTTTACATTCTTGGGCGCAATTTCTGCCGCAAGTTCTATGGTGATTATTTCTTCTATTGCGTTGAGCACCATGCTCAGTAATGAAATCGTTTTTCCTTGGTTATATCGGGCAAATAAAAATCATGATACGGATTATGACAAATTCCGTTTGCGGTTATTAACCATTCGTAAAATTTTAGTCTTATTTGTTATTTTATTAGGTTATGGCGTATTTTTAATGGCATCGCCAGATACCTTAAGTTCTTTAGGTGAAATAGCATTTGGCGCATTTGCTCAATTAACACCGGCATTAGTGGCTGCTTTTTATTGGCGCCGAGCAACATTAACGGCCGTTTATGGTGGTATTGTTATTGGCTTTTCTGCTTGGCTTATACTGAATTTTATTCCCCAATTTGGCATTTATCCACACCCGTTTGAAGGGGGATTTTTACCCGCTAATTCAATGGCGAGCTTGTTATCACTTTCTGCCAATATTATTGCTATGTGGTTACTATCTCATGTGAGTCGCCAAAGCGTACAAGAGCGTATGCAAGCCTCTTTATTTATGGAGTACCAAGCACCAAAAGCGTTAAAATTACAACGTAATAAACAAATTAACTATCAAGAGTTGGAGCTCTTGGTTTCACGATTTGTTGGTGAGAAAAAAACCATCATTAGCTTTAAACAATTCCAACGCTCAATAGACAAAGCACAAATGAGTAATGTTGCTTATAACCAGAAGTTGTTGCAACACACTGAAAATACTTTGGCGAGTGTTATGGGGGCGTCGTCAGCGCGTTTAGTATTGTCTTCGGCATTAGAAGGGCGTGATATTGCCTTAGATGAAATAGCCGTGCTAGTGGAAGAAGCTTCAAGCCAACGCCAACAATATAGTCAAGATTTATTACAAAGTGCCATTGAAAATGCCAGTGAAGGCATCTCTATTGTTGATAGCGATCTCAACCTTGTTGCTTGGAATAAAAAATACGTTGATTTATTTTCCTACCCGAGCGAGCTTATTTATCAAGGCAGCGCAATTAGTGACTTAATTCGCTTTAACGTGGTGCGTGGTTTATGTGGTATTGGAAAAGTTGAAGAACAAGTCAATAAACGCTTAGAACATTTACGTAATGGCAGCCCGCATAGTTCTGAACGTGAGCATAGTGATGGTCGCGTTATTCGTATTGAAGGTAACCCTCTGCCTGGTGGCGGGTTTGTTATGCTGTTTTCAGATATTACGACTTACCGACAAGCTGAAAGAGGGCTCAAAGAGGCCAATGTTGATTTGGAAACTCGGGTACTCGAGCGAACACAAAAATTAGAGCAAACCAATGATGCACTAGCGTTAGCCCGCGAAAAAGCCGAGCAAGCTCATGTTAAAAAAAGCTTGTATTTAAAAGCCTGTAGCCATGATTTAATGCAGCCTTTAGAAGCAGCACGGTTGTTTACATCCGCTTTAGCCAGCCAAGGTAATTTAACGGTTACGCAGCAACGACAAGTCGATAATATTGATCACTCGTTAAAAGTTGCGAATGACTTGGTTGCCGATTTAGCTGAAATTGCCCGTATTGAGAGTGGTAATATTAAGCCGAATATCAGTAGTTTTTCGGTTAAATCATTATTTGATGATTTAGCCAAAGAATTTTCTGCTAGCGCTGTTGATCTAGAAATAGAATTTCGTGTGCATTGTAGCAATGCTATGTGGCTCAGATCAGATAGGAATCTATTGCGCCGAATATTACAAAACTTGATTGGGAATGCCTTCCGTTATGCAGGCCCCGGAAAGGTTTTATTAGGAGCTCGCGGGAAAGGCGATAGTATTGATATTCAAGTACTCGATAACGGTCCTGGTATTCCTGTTGATAAACAAACTCTAGTTTTTGAACAATTTACCCAGTTAGATAACCAGCAAGGTTCATCTGCTGGAGGGCTTGGTTTAGGCTTGAATATCACCCAAAGTTTAGCGCAATTGTTAAGTCATCCTTTAGCTCTGAACTCTAAAGAGGGGCAGGGTTGTAAGTTTTCTGTGGAAGTTGAAAGAACGCTAGCACAAAAAGAAGTGTTAACCGTAAAACCTGTGATTAATATCGGATTAAGAGATGTTACGGTCATGTGTATTGATAACGACCCAGATGTTCTGAATGGTATGGTTGAGTTATTAACCGCTTGGGATTGTAATGTATTAGCGGCTGAGTCATACCAGCAAGCGCTTTCAGTTTATGAGACTCATAAGAATGATATTGAAATACTACTGGTAGATTATCAACTTGACGGAAACTTTAACGGCATTGCCTTGACTGCCAAGCTGAGAAAAATGAGCAGACACTACGTGCCTGCGATTTTAATTACCGCTACAACAGATAGTGATTTAGAAGAGAAAACGTTAGCTGCAGATATTGGCTTCATGCGAAAATTAATTAAACCTGCAGCGCTTAGGGCTATGATGAGTGCTATGTTAACCAAGAAACTACAAGCTAAGTATTTACAATAACAACAGTTACACAGCTAATTCAGTTTTTACTATTTGAACATTCATATGACTGTTGAGGTGAATACTTAACAGCCCTGTAGTTGTACGTCGGCAATATCGAGTTGAGCAATGGCGATAACGGCTTGTGTACGATTACGAACATCGAGTTTACGAAAAATGGCCGTCGCATGAGCTTTAATCGTTGCTTCAGAAACATGTAAATCATAAGCAATTTGCTTATTCAACATACCTTGAGCAAACATCATTAAAATTCGATATTGCTGCTGAGTTAAGCTCGCAACGCGCTCAGCAATATCGTTATTGTCTTGCATTGGTGATGATTCATTATACGCTGCGGGCGTCCAAATATTACCTAATAATACTTGCTGAATCGCATTGTATATATCATCAACCGGCGTGGATTTAGGAATGAAACCTGAAGCACCATAACCCATAGATTTATGTATGGTTTCGTGATCTTCGTGTGCAGAAACTATAACAACGGGTATTTGTGGGAAATGATTACGCACGTGGATTAAGGTGTTAAAACCATGTGCGCCGGGGATATGTAAATCTAGTAGTAACAAATCACTGTCATTATGTTTGCTTAGTTGCAGCTCCAATTCGGCAATTGTCTGTGCTTCAAACCAATGAGTTTGTGTTAGCTTTAACTTAAGCGTGCCTAGCAGCGCTTGCCTAAATAATGGGTGATCGTCAGCTATTATAATTTTTTCTGGCTGAATCATGTCATTGTTTCCTTAAAAGTTCCCCGAGCCAATTCTAAACTAACTCAAGTCATTTTTTTATTAGACTTTAGCCTAGTAAAAATAATAACAGTTTAGAAATAAAGTATTCAAACTGGTATTAATCATAGTCTATTTTAGTAGAAAGAAGCGGGATGCATAAACCGCTACATAAAATTGTCAATATTGGGCATTATTTTTTGTCTGGAATATTAGCCAATACAGCTAACAATAATTGCCAGTATTGCTCTACGGCTGCAATGTTCACTTTTTCATCAGGAGAATGCGGAAATTTAATCGTGGGTCCAAATGACACCATATCCCAATTCGGATAAGCTGTTTTGAATAAACCACACTCAAGGCCTGCATGAATCACCATTATCTCAGGCACTTTATTAAACAACGACTGATAAGTATCACGCACTGTTTGCATTAACGCTGAGCTAGTATCGGGTTTCCAGCCAGGGTATGCACCTGAAAAACCCATGTTAGCGCCTGCTAAATCAAATACAGATTGCACCATGGTTTGCGCTTCTAAGCGGCCATCATCATGTAAGCTGCGTATCAGCGACATGGCAACAAACTTATTACCTTTACTGCGCATAACACCTAAGTTTAATGATGTTTCAACAATACCTTCGATGTCATCGCTCATGCGTAAAACACCATTAGGGCATGCATTAAGAGCACGTAAAATATTGTTTTGAGTGGCTTGAGTCCAACATTCGTCAAACGTTTCAGGCGATATTAATAACATCTCTATAGACGTTTCGACAGCACCGAGTGACTGATTAATTGTTGCTAAATAGTCCGCTAATTTTGTGTTTAGCGCGGTAATTTTTGAGCGACTAATGACAAAGCTGGCATCGGCTTCACGTGGAATCGCGTTGCGTAAACTCCCACCATTAAGCTCTGTTAAACGCAGCCCTAATTCAAGGCTAGCGTCGAGTAAAAAACGCACAAGAAGTTTATTAGCATTGGCACGACCGGTATGAATATCAACACCAGAATGGCCACCTTTTAAACCTGAAATCGACAGGTTAAATGATTCAACATCATCTGCAACATCTTCATAGCTGATAGCAAATGTGGCTTCTGCGTCAATGCCGCCAGCACAACCCATGTAAATTTCGCCTTCCTGCTCAGAGTCAGTATTGATCAGTAGCTCACCGTCGAGCCAACCAGATTCTAAGCCAAAAGCACCCGTCATACCCGCTTCTTCATCAATGGTCACTAAAACTTCTAATGGGCCATGCGCAATATCATCACTAGCTAACACCGCTAGCGCAGAAGAAAGACCAATACCGTTATCTGCACCCAGTGTGGTGCCTTCTGCCGTAACCCAGTCGCCATCAGCTTCGGTGATAATATAAGGTTTGATAGGGTCGGTGAGAAAATCATGTGTTTTATCAGCATTTTTTTGCGGCACCATGTCCATGTGAGCCTGTAAAATAACACCTTTTTTATTTTCTAACCCTGCAGTAGCTGGCTTCTTAATAATTAAGTTACCTACAGCATCTTCTTTAACACTAAGCCCAAGTTCGGTTGCCCAAGACTGGATCCAAAGCGATATTTTTTGTTCGTGTTTTGAAGGGTGTGGAATGCTACAAATTTTATCAAATATTTGCCATAATTTGTTCGGCTGTAATCTTGCTAACGTGCTCAATGAAATTCCTTTACTGTTTGATTTTAAGCTTATTTTTAACTTGTTAATGTTTTATCGTAGACTGCTACTTTATTTATCAGCCATTAAAAATTGCCATTGTTCATTAAAGTCATTGCTGGGCTTTTTGGTAAAGTCAGAACGAACATATTGATTGATTTTACCTTCAGCATAGGCCATTAAAATATTAGCTAAAGCCAATTCAGAAATAGTGAAACCTTTGCCCTCTCTTAACTTGCGCTCACGTAGTACTTGTTTGAATTGAGATTCAAGCTTTTCAAAAAATTGATTAACACGTGCACGTAAACGCTCGTTTTCACCCATTAAAGCGTCACCCGCTAGAATTCGACACATGCCGGGATTACGTTCTGCAAAAATGAGCAGAACATGCAAAATATGGTGGCAGCGAATAAGCGCTTCTTTGTGATCGGTTAATATCAAATTGACACGAGAAAAAATTGATTCTTCAATAAACTCTATCAAGCCTTCAAACATACGAGCTTTTGAAGGGAAGTGACGATAAAGCGCCGCTTCAGAAACACCGACTTCAGCAGCAAGCTTTGCTGTGGTGATTCGCTGTCCTGCACTGGTTTGTAACATATGAGCAAGGCATTCTAAAATTTGTTGCTTACGATTAGGTTTTTGAGTCGCCGGCATAAAACTGATTCTCTATTTTTTTATTATTTTTTCAGCAGTCATATCCATTGTATTAATAAATTAACTCAAGGGATATGGCGTCTAAAAGTATAGCGTGATTGTATAGCGTTACTTAGTTGATGTTCAACAATGAAATGTGCAGCTTGGCTAAATTAATTATCTAACCGAGAACGCTGCCATGTTTGTTGAATATATTGAACTAATTGCTGTGCAAGCTCATTTTTACTCATTAAAGGTAACTCTTTTTCATCATGTTGAGTAAAAACCGTTAACGCGTTGTTGTCGCTATTAAAACCTTGCCCTGCACTGGCTACATTGTTGGCAGCTATCATATCAAGGTTTTTACGGGTTAATTTATCTCGAGCATAATGTTTTACATTTTGAGTTTCAGCTGCAAAACCAACGGTAAAGGGTTTGTTTTCAAGTGCAGCAACATCAGCAACAATATCAGGGTTTTTGATCAAGTTAAGTTGCATAGTATCTTGCGATTTTTTGATTTTTTCACTAGCAATATTATCAATGCGATAATCAGCAACTGCAGCACAAGCAACAAAAACATCAGCGGTTGGTGCGTTGGTTAAGGCTTGTTGATGCATTTCAATCGCGCTGATTACCGATATTTTTTTACATTGTGGCGGCGTTTCTAAGCTAACTGGCCCAGAGATTATAGTCACATCAGCGCCAAGACGTTGTGCAGCACTGGCAATGGCATAACCCATTTTGCCTGAACTGTGGTTAGAGATATAACGCACGGGGTCAATGGCTTCACGTGTAGGTCCTGCCGTTATTAACCATTTTTGACCCGTTAGAGGTTGCTGTTCAGCGTTGCTACCTTCATTTACAGGTGCTAACGCTTGGCAAGTTAGCTCAACTAATTCAGGTACGTCTAACATTCGCCCTAGCCCAACATCACCACATGCTTGTTCACCTGCTCCTGGGCCAAATAAGGTGTAGTGCCATGATGTTAAGGTGTTAATGTTTTTTTGTGTAGCTTGGTTATGCCACATTTGTTGGTTCATTGCTGGCGCTATGGCAATAGGGGCCGCTGTTGCCAAACAAAGCGTGGTTAATAAGTCATTAGCCATTCCTGCCGCTATTTTAGCAATGACATCAGCGGTTGCAGGGGCAATTAAAATGAAGTCAGCCCATTTAGCTAACTCAATATGCCCCATCGCTAATTCTGCTTGAGTATCTAATAAGCTATCGGAAACCGCATTAGCAGAAACCGCTTGTAAGGTTAAAGGAGTGATAAAAGCTTTAGCGCCTTCGGTCATTACTACACGAACATCAGCACCTTTTTCTTTTAATCGGCGCACGAGTTCTGGTGTTTTGTAAGCCGCAATACCGCCACTTATCCCTAATAGAATTTTTTTACCCTGAAGAATCTGCATAAACTGCTAATCTTAATAACCACAATGAGCGATAAGATAGCACTATTCGCACTTTTTTTAAAATCACTTTGCAAGGATGCACTTATGTTAAAAGACTGGCCAGATTGTGAAAAACCCAGAGAAAAGCTACTACAGCATGGCGCGAAAAGCCTCAGTGATGCCGAACTACTGGCAATATTTCTACGCACTGGTGTTAAAGGTTGCCATGTGGTTGACTTAGCGAGGAATTTATTAAAAAGCTTTGGTAGTATTGCTAAAATATATCAAGCTGATCTAACTGATTTTTGTCAGCAACATGGCTTAGGTGTTGCAAAATATGTGCAGTTACAAGCGTGTCTAGAAATGTCGACTCGTTATTTAGCTGAACAAATGCAAATGGGCCAAGGATTAACGTCTTCTTTGAGTACGCAAAATTTTTTAAAGGCCGAGCTGCGACATGAAACACGAGAAGTATTTGCGGTATTGTTTTTAAATACTCAGCATCAAGTCATAAAATTTGAACGGTTATTTCACGGCACCATTAATGCCGCTGCGGTGTATCCGCGTATTGTTGTGGAGTCAGCGCTAAAACATCAAGCGGGCGCGGTTATTCTTGCACACAACCATCCTTCTGGGATTGCTGAACCCAGTATTGCCGATAATCAAATCACCAGTAGATTAGAGCAAGCCCTTGCTTTAATTGATATAAAAGTACTTGATCATATAATAGTTGCGGGTTGCCATTGTTATTCGTATGCTGAACACGGACGAATGATTGAACAATAAATTAAGATCCATCAATTTAAGTTTGGCAAAAATAAGGAGTCTCTATGAGCGATATTGACAAAATGCAAGATAGCGAAGAAAGTGAACGTCGGCGATCTTTCCGTCTAGACATGGAAAAAGAGTTAATAGATATCGTTTGGACTGACGCTAATGGCGATGAAAAACGTAAAAAAATAGTGTGTGTAGATTTTTCTCGTGGGGGCTTGAAAGTTGATTGTGATTGCGAAATAGCGGCAAATTCCCAAGTAACCGTTATATTTAAAGCAGCGAACCCAAATAGCCAAAAATTGTTTGGGAAAGTAATACGTTGTGTAAAACAAGACAATGGCTGGTTCGAAGTTGCATTGCAGCTAACAGATCTTGCTTAAGTTAGCCCTTAATTATTGAACTATAATGAAGTGGTTGTTGTATTTTAAGTAGTAAACAAGGAATTACCAAAATGATGATTTTAGTAGGCGGGGAAAAAGGTGGTAGCGGTAAAAGTTGCCTAGCACAGAATTTAGCTGTGTATTTTGCCCGTGAGAAAAAAGCTATTGTATTGATGGTTGATTGTGATCCACAGCGAACGACGTCTGACTGGATACAAGCAAGAAATTCTGACCCGTCACTGCCAGCCATCAATTGTATTCAGTTGTACGGTAAAATTCGTAACGATCTCTTAAGTCTTAACCAACATTATGATTATGTTGTTGTAGATTGTGGCGGCCAAGATAATTTAGCACTGCGGGCAGCAATGTCGGTAGCAGACCATGTCGTTATTCCATTAAGACCTAAACGTCGAGATTTAAAAACAGTACCGCACATGGAAGACATGCTAAGCACATGTAAAATGGTTAATCCTAAAATGTTAGCGTCGTTTGTGATAACGCAGTGTCCTTCTTTGCCAAACCAAGCGGGTCGTATTTTAGAAGCAAAAGAAGTCTGTAGCTCATTTGGTATCAATGTATTAAATGCCGTGACTTTTAACCGTAATGTTTATGATGACAGTGAAGAGCTGGGTTCATCAGTGCTGGAAATTGAACCTGATAGCAAAGCGGCGATAGAAATGATCGCAATAGCGGAGGAGCTATTAGCGATGAAACCGGACAATTCTCATGAGTTTAATTGATTTAAAAAAATCCAAGGACGGTCCAAAGAAAAAGAAAAAATTCACGGTTGATGAATTTATTGCTGATGCTGAAGATTACGCACAAGGCCAACCGAAAATAGTTAGCCGAGAACATGACGAATTGTCTTTACAGCAGGCTATTTTAGTTGCTAAAGAACATGCAACTCGTAAAACACAAAGTGGCAATGAAGTAGGACGGCGTTTTCGTCCTGCAACATTTACGTTAAGTGAAGCTGCAATAGAACAACTGCAAGAATTGGCAATTGATACTCAGTTAGCTAAGTCGCATATTATTCGAATTTTAATTGATGAACTGTGTAATAAAGATCAAAAAGAAAAATTACGCAAATTATTAGACTCTAAAATAGGCTGAAATTGCTCCATTATTAATCGACTAGAATGATAATACTGCAATAATGGTCATATTTACGTGGTTTTTTGCAGTTAAGTGGTTGAATTATAACTATTTACAAAACTATTCACTTTTAAGTCGATTAATACTGGAATTCATTTTTCAGTTTCACTATAATATGCCACCTTTTTCAGGATCCCGAGGCGACGGTCTTGGGGAAATACAGCATGACCTGAAATTAATTTTGGAGTACTCAATATGTCTAAAGTTTGCCAAGTAACAGGCAAAAAGCCAATGGTTGGTAACAACCGTTCGCACGCAAGAAACGCGACTCGTCGTCGTTTTTTACCTAACCTTCAAACTCACCGTTTTTGGGTTGAGAGTGAAAATAGTTTCGTTAAATTACGTTTAACTCCGAAAGGAATGCGTATTATCGATAAGAAAGGTATTGATGCAGTTTTAACTGATATCCGTGCCCGTGGCGAAAAAGTTTAAGGAATTGCACAATGCGCGATAAAATTCGTTTAGTTTCTAGTGCTGGCACTGGCCATTTTTACACTACAGACAAGAACAAAAAAACAATGCCTGAAAAAATGGAGATCAAAAAGTTTGATCCTCGCATTCGTCAGCATGTTATGTACAAAGAAGCTAAAATCAAGTAATTGATTACTGCTTATTTAAAAACCCGGTTTATACCGGGTTTTTTATTGCCTAAAGAAAAGTACCCAGCTAAATTCACTAACAGCCTACAGCTAGCTTCTGTCCTTATTTATTCTGACATGTTGATTAGCTATTACCGACCGAGATAAACGAACACACCTATCTGTCTGATGCATTGATATGATTAATTTCATTCAGTCTGAAAAGCATTGGTTACAAAAAAGGAGAAACCCCTTAACGCGGTTTCTCCTTTTTACTTTAAGGCTCTTGTGCAAATAAGCTTTTTATTATATTTGCTGCTGTTTAATCCAGTCCATGGTTAACTCTTCAAGCAATGCCATAGGTAAACTACCATTTTTAAGCATTTGGTCATGAAAGGCCCGAACATCGAACTTACGACCAAGCATTTTTTCGGCTGTAGTGCGTAATTGGCGAATTTTAATTTCGCCAATTTTGTATGATAACGCTTGGGCTGGCCAGCTAATGTATCGATCTATTTGACCAATAACGTCAGGCATGCTTAATGCGGTATTTTCGGCTAAATAGTCGATCGCTTGTTGACGAGTCCACCCCATAGAATGAATGCCTGTATCGACCACTAAGCGACAAGCACGCCATGCTTCGTAAGTTAAGCGACCAAAGTCACTATAAGGAGATTGATAAAAGCCCATTTCTTTACCTAAGCGTTCAGAATATAAACCCCAACCTTCACCATACGCTGCGTGATATAGCGTTTTACGAAACTCTGCCATATCAACTTCCTGCGCAATAGCACTTTGAAAGTGATGACCGGGTTCAGCCTCATGAAATGTTAATGCCTCTAAGGTGTACAAGGGTTGACTGTCTAAATTTTTAGTTTCGAGAAAATAAGTGCCTGATGTTGTTCCACTGCCATCCGAGGCTACATAATAAGCCCCGCCATTTGGGCTTGATTTAATATCAAAGGTAGAGCGCGGTAATACCGAAAACCATTTAGGTAATTGGGCAGCCATTTTACGTGAGATGTAACTGGCTTTTTCTAGCATATCCATCGCACTGTCGGTGTAAAACTGTTTGTCGGTGCGCAAGAACTTAATAAAGTCTTTGAATTCACCTTTAAAGCCCACCTCTTTGATAATTTCCTGCATTTGTTGTCGAATACGACTAACTTCGTCCAGACCTGTTTGGTGAATTTCATTAGCGGTTAGGTTGGTTGTGGTGTAGTACTCGATTAAGTATTGATAATAATCTGCGCCACCTTCAACACTATTAATACCGGCAGTTGTTCGACAGTTAGTCATATACTCTTTAGTAAAAAAATCATAAAAGGCTTGGTATTCAGGTAACACGGTATTTTTGATCAGCGCTTTTACCTGTTGGCGATATTTGGTTTGTTGTGCTGAATCGATAACGGTTGGCATGTTTAACATAGGCGCGTAAAAAACACTGTCTTCAACACGGTTAACTAAATGCTTACTGATCGATTTCTCATAACCTTTAAAGCTTTCACAATAATGGGTATGACCCAAAGCCACGGCTTGTTTTAAATCAACAATATGCTCTTGATTGTATCTAGGGTAATCAGCAAGGCTGATCAAATAATTGCGGTAGTCTTGCTCGGTTAAAAACGACATATTCGCTGGTGCGCCCGCAAAATAACTATGAAAGCCCGAATAATAGGTCAACGGATAAAGGTGGTCTTGAAATTGGTAGCTTTTTGCTTCTGCTTGGCGTTCATATTTGAATAAACGATAGCTTACCTGATCATCCGCAGTTAGCCGATTAACGTCAATTTTATCAATGCGTACTAATAATTCGTCGTTATATTTTGAGCGGCGTTCACGCCCTTTTGACGACATTTCAGGTAGTTTACCTTTCATACGAAAGGCATCAGGATCTTTTCTGAAAAATATTTGTTCTTTATTAGCGTTTTGCCAATGGTCATCAAGTAACTGTTGAAATTGCTCACTTGATTGGTTTGCAAACGCACTAGCGTTGCCGAATAAGCCACTGAACATGATAATGGCAATACTGAGTTTTTTTATTTTCATAGGAAAACCTTGATTTTTGAAAGCAGTAAGTGAATGCTTTATTATTTGTTTATAGTGTAAAGCTATGTCCTAATAAGCTCAATTTTTTCGTATCATGCAGCGCGTGGCAATGTAAGGGATGTATTATGGTGAAGTTATCGAAGACGGGTTGGAATAATGTCATCATTTTTGCGGTTATGGGCTTTATTCTAGTGATTAATTTAACCAATAAAAAAATTTTCTCTGTGGATGAAAATCTTAATAACGAGCAAGAAATTGCTTTAATTGGCCCGCAAAACATTATTTTAACGTTAAGTATTAATGATATTGTCGCTATAGAACGAATAGGTCGCACATGGCGGGCAACACCGGCCAATATCTCAAGACAAGCTTTAGATCAAATGATGATGTCTTGGCAGCAAAGCATGGGCGAAGCAATGGCTCAAGCACCAGAGGTTGACCGACAGTTTTCGTTAGAGGTAAAGCTTGATATTGCTGGCCAAGAACAGCCTCTAGCATTAAATTTTTATGCCACTGAACAACAGCTTTTAATCTTTAATCAAACAACAAAACAATGGCTTGTAATGCCAATTGCTATGTATGGACAACTATTCCCACAAGAAATATTTGCCGGATAACTTTAATCGTTATAATTTCCATTGGCTCGAATTAGAAGGTAATAACTGAATGAAAAAATGTGCAATTTTATCCATGGACAGCTTAGAAGAATTTGAAGCCTATGATTGCTTGATTGAACAACCGTTGTTGGCGTTAGGGTGGCAAACAGAAGTGGTTTCATGGCGCTGTACCAAGGTAAATTGGGCTGATTTTGACGCGGTTATTATTCGAAGCCCATGGGATTATCAAGATGACATGGAAAGCTTTCTTAATGTTTTATCACGTATTGAACAATCTACGGCGCGGTTAGAAAATAGTTTGAATGTGGTTCAGTGGAATATTAATAAAAGCTACTTAAAAAGCCTAGAAGCTGACAATGTTACTATCGTGCCTACACTTTGGCCTGATACTTTTGACGCGGACAATTTAGCAGAATACTTTACACATTTTGATACTGACCAAATCGTATTAAAACCCAGAGTCAGCGCCAATGCCGACAATACATTTTGGCTAAAAAAATCGCACTATCAAGATAAAGTTACTGTGTTAAATCAAGCATTTGCTAGCCGAGAGTTAATGGTGCAACCTTTTATGGCCGATATATGCCAAGAAGGTGAATTTTCATTGTTTTATTTTAATGGCGAGTACAGTCATACAATTTTAAAAACGCCAGCTAAGGGTGATTTTCGAGTACAAGAAGAGCATGGCGGTGGGTTGTTAACGGTAACGCCTGAAGCAGCATTGATTAAGGCGGCTAATAAAACGATGCTCGCTATCAGCAAGCTTCATGGTGATTTACTTTATGCCCGTATTGATTTTGTTCGTCATCAAGACACCTTTGCTCTAATGGAAGCTGAGCTAATTGAACCATCACTTTATTTTAATATGGATGATGCCTCACCGCAGCGTTTTGCTGATGCTTTTGTTGCTCGAATGGCTAACAGTAAACCGGATTTTGCAAACGCTAAAGCTGACGATAAAAAAACGTCATTAGGGAAAGTCTAATATGCCTGAATTACCAGAGGTAGTAAGTTAACGCATATCTTAACATATAAATTTGTACTTGCTTTGTTGTCTTGTAGTGGTAGGTTATACGCATACCGAAACAGAGATAATTGTATGTACTCTTTTAATTCAAAACTTCATGCCTGTAGAATTTATACAGATAACAAGGGTTTTCCATTACTACTTCCTTGTTTTTATTCTGAATATATATCTACAGCGCATAAAGATTACCACCTTAAGAACGTAAAAGTGTCAAAGCTATCATATGAGATAAAATTTGACGAAAGAGACCTTAGCGAAAAGACTGTTAACTCATATGCATTAAAACTTTCTAATTACTTGGAATGGATAGAAGAATACTCTGCTGACTCTAAGTACGTTAACCTTTCGACGCATCACAATATTCATCAAGATATAATTAATTCTTACCTAAACAACTATTTGATTCAAGATAAGGCCAAAGGCCTAGAAGCTGTGACTCAACATAGGGCGGCCTTACATTCATATTATACCTACCTTGAGGTCAAAGGATTTAGTAATCGAAAAAACATCTATATTATCCCTGACCTCAAAGACGTAGCGCGTAGGAGTACCAATAAAAGAACAGCCATTAAATACCTATCACCTGGCTTAAGAATAACTCTTACAGAGTATGCAAAAACAAAGAGAGACGCTCTCCTTATTAGAACCTCATCTGAGTGCGGCCTCCGTACCATGGAAAACAGAGGCCTACTTTTAAATGATTTTCGAGTTGGAAATAAAACGCATAAAGGTTTATTAAGTTTATTTAAAGAGATGGAGGATAATGAAGATCAGCTTGAATTTACTTACTACCTTCAAGGGATTTATTCAAAAGGCTCACATAGTAAAGGAGGAAAGTCTAGAGAAGTATTCATCAGCAAGAGTTTACTACAATCAATGCGTGAATACTGGGCCGAAGAAAGAGCAATCTCAGATATAGACCACCTATTTTTAAATAACTCAAATAATAATAAAGAAGCTATATGCGAGAGCAGAGCAAGTAAGGTTTTTGCGGAAATACGAGATAGGGTTATTCTAGCGCAGGAAGAAGGCTTATTGGACGAAGGCGAGCAAGCTATAGAAAAAGGACACACCCATCACTGCTTGAGAGTGAGCGACTCGCCATTCACACCTAACCTAGTTTCACATTCCAGGGTAACATAGCTTCTATCGTTTTTTCACTGACCTCACCACTGAGCTGTTCAAGACAATAAGCGATGTAATAAAAGGGAATTAA
>NZ_JACGWF010000208.1:0-604 GCF_014077595.1 Colwellia sp. 6M3
CGAGCTGTGATAAGGCCAAACTTGTTCATGAAACTCATAAGCTTAGGAATGTTAGCTTTAGCTTTACTATCCCAAACTGATGCTGTGTGACAACCAGATTGGTATGCACCGTCAACTAAAGGAGAGATAGTTGATGCTGCCATCGCTTCTAGCTCTTGGCAAGTCATCGGGCCTGTAGTGTCTTGTGAACCTACAATGTTCACTTTAACGCGTACATCTGAACCTGCATGAAGATCGGTTTCAGAAAGAACACCAACAGCATTTCTGTTGAATATTTTTTCTACAGCTGTCAGGCCTTGACCTGCATGTGAAATTTCTTTCGAAGCAGCATAAACAAGTTTAGTTGCTACACCTAAGGCTTCAGAGGCAAACGTTTGTAGTTTTTTACCAAATACAACAGCGTAAGAACCACCGGCTTTCATGAATTCCACTTTTTGTGGAGTGAAAGCTGAAGAGATGTCTGCTAGCTCTTTATCACCGTTTAATAACTTCTTCGCTTTAGTATCAATCGTTAACACTGTGCCAGTAGCAACAGAGTAAGCTTCTTCTAATACGGCATCGCCATTTTCGTCAACAACAGTTTTACCGTTGGCATCAACTTTCT
>NZ_JACGWF010000010.1:0-65702 GCF_014077595.1 Colwellia sp. 6M3
TAATAATAAAGCATTAAAATTGAAGTTCAATATATATTTATATACCCGATTAAAGTCACAACCAAATGATAGTTTTAATCGTATTATATTAAAACTTACAGCGCTGAATTATAAGATATTCAAAAAATTCAATTGAAATTTTATATTTTCAATACCCTGTATTTTATGGTAATTTGCTCGAAATATCTCAAATTAGTTAATAATTTTCATTAATTATTAACTTTATAAGCACAAAGTATGTTTAATCACCAAAATAAACGCATAAACCAATCTGGCTTTACATTAATTGAACTAGTCGTTGTCATTATTATTATCGGGATTCTAGCCGCTACAGCCGCTCCAAAATTAATTAATATTAGCTCAGAGGCTAATGTGGCTGTTTTAAAATCGATGGGAGGCGCCGTTTTATCAGGTGCTAAATCAGTTTATACAAAATCATTAATCGCTGGAGTACAGGATCAACAAAAAACGACTATCGATCTTAATGGCGATGGTGTCGATGACGTTGAGGTATCTTATGGTTACCCAAGTGCGAGTAGAGGTAATGGTATTTCAAAAATAATGGCCAGTAACTTTGTAACTGAGTGGACGTGGTCTACAACCTACGGTGATACACGTTTTTGGTTAACTACCGCTTCATTAGGTGGCCGCTCAGGACAGTATGTTAATCAAACTGCCGTTCTAGCAAGCGGTTGTTATATTCTTTATGATCCTGCGCTAGCTCCAGGGGACTCGCCCTCAATCAGTTACATTACAACAGACTGCTAGTAAAAATTCGACCTTACTTTCGCTGATTAAGCTAATGCGCATTGATCTTGGTCTTGGTCTTGGTCTTGGTCTTGGTCTTGGTCTTGTAGAAAATGATGATAAATTATTTTAAAGTGCACTTTTTTATAAAACAACTACCCACCACTTTCACAAAGTAAAAATTCATTCAACATATGATAGAAATCCCCCCTCTTATTGGGATAATTTTAAGTGGGATAATTTTAAGCTCTATCATTTATTAAAATTTTCACATCACCCCCTTCCTTTACTAAGCTATACCTAGCCTTTCATTGTGGCCGATATCAGTATCAGGCCACATATAGTTAATGGTGCGGCTCAATATTATTTAAGTTAAGTCGAATGACGAAATATCCATAAGTAATGGCTGAAAGTATGTTATATGGCAATATCAATATTCCGCACTATTTAAAATGGTTTAAAAGTAAAATTTAACTAGCACATACGGTTCAGTTTTCATTAGAATGCTCGCATTATTTCTATTGTAACTATCGCTAACGATTACCAAGTTATTCGTTAGTCATTTTGAGGAAAAGCATATGCTTTTTAATGGTTCGTTTATCTCAGATTGCCCTACTCGTCAAAAAATTCGTGATTTTTATCGAATTGATGAAAATACAGCGGTAGATCATATTTTGCCCCTTGCTGAAGTAAATGTAAGTGCCCGAAGTCGTGCTTGGGAAAGAGCACGTAAAATGGTGCTTAAAATACGTAATGACCAGTCAGGTAACGGCGCAATAGATGCCTTATTAAATGAGTATTCATTATCCAGTGAAGAAGGCGTAGTATTAATGTGTTTAGCCGAAGCTTTGCTGCGCGTGCCAGACAAACATACTCAAGATGCGCTTATTCGTGACAAAATTTCTCAAGGCCAATGGAGCTCACATTTAGGCAGCAGCGAATCATTATTCGTTAACGCTTCTTCATGGGGTTTATTAATCACTGGCGCGATGGTGAATTATGCCGATAAACGTAAGCAAGACAGCTTTGGTTTATTGAAAAAAACCATCGGACGTTTAGGTGAGCCAGTTATTCGTAAATCAATGAACTATGCCATGAAAGTTATGGGCAAACAGTTCGTGATGGGTGAAACCATTGTTGCCGCTACAGAGCGTGCTGCAGAAAAAGAACAAAAAGGCTATGTATATTCTTACGATATGCTTGGTGAAGGCGCACGTACAATGGCCGATGCAGAACGTTACTTAAAAGCGTATCAAGATGCGATAGAAACCATTGGTAAAGTTGCTCGTGCTTCAGGTAAAAATGATCCACGTCGCGTACCAGGTATTTCGGTGAAACTTTCTGCGATTCATCCGCGCTACGAATTTACTCACCAAGCACGTGTTATGGCAGAAGTTGTGCCAAAGCTTAAAGCGCTTTGCTTACAAGCAAAAAGTTACAACATTGGTTTAACGGTTGATGCAGAAGAGTCTGAACGTTTAGATATTTCGCTTGATGTGATTGAAGCGGTATTTAGTGATGACGAATTAGCCGGCTGGGATGGTTTTGGCATAGCTTTGCAAGCGTATCAAAAACGTGCCATTTTCGTGGTCGATTGGTTACGTGAATTAACCTTGCGTGTTAATCGTAAAATGATGGTACGTTTGGTTAAAGGTGCCTACTGGGATACCGAGATTAAAAATGCCCAAAAAGATGGCCTCAAAAATTTCCCTGTATTCACGCGTAAATCTTCTACTGACGTTTCATACCACGCGTGTGCAAATAAGTTATTAGAATATAGAGATACAATTTACCCACAGTTTGCCACTCATAACGCCTACACTGCAGCCACTATTGTAGAATTAGCGGGTGATGATAAAGAAGGTTTTGAGTTTCAATGTTTACACGGTATGGGCGATTCGTTATACGACCAAATTGTATCTCTTGAAAGTATTCAGTGCCGTATTTATGCTCCTGTTGGTCACCATGAAGACTTACTCGCATACTTGGTTCGTCGTTTATTAGAAAATGGCGCTAACTCTTCTTTTGTTAACGCCATTGTTGATGAGTCTCAGCCTGTTGAGTCATTACTGGAAGATCCAGTTGAAAAAACTCAACGTTTAAAAGATAAATATAATCATCAAATTATCAGACCTATTGCCTTATATCATGATAAAAAAGGCTTGGGTCGCGATAATTCTAAAGGCTTAGATTTAACCGATATTAATGTGATCACCCCGTTAAAGTTATCATTAGATAACTGGTTTGAAGCGAACGAAATTAATAGTAGTGACCTTCCTGAAGGCGCTGTCGCTGTGATGAACCCTGCAAACCATCAAGAAATTATTGGTTTTCATCATCACCACAGCAAAGATGACATGCTTGCGATGATTGATACGGCGCAAACTGCTTTTGCTTCATGGTCACAAACGCCAGTTACCGAGCGTGCAGCACTATTATGCCGTGTTGCCGATATTCTTGAGCGCCATACTGACGAACTTATCGCCTTATGTATAAAAGAAGCCGGTAAAGTTGCTCAAGACGGTATTGATGAAGTACGTGAAGCTGTCGACTTCTGTCGTTATTATGCCGAACAAGCAATTGAAGTTGCTGCAGATGAACGTTTAGAAGCACGTGGTGTAGTACTTTGTATTAGCCCATGGAATTTCCCATTAGCGATATTTTTAGGCCAAGTGGCTGCTGCTATTGCGACTGGTAATACGGTATTAGCAAAACCTGCTGAGCAAACCAGTTTAATTGCCTTGCGTACCATTGAATTAATGATGTCCGTTGGCTTGCCAGCAGGTGTAGTGCAAGCGGTAATTGCTCGTGGTAGTGAAGTAGGTAACGTAATTATTCCTGATGCGCGCATTCAAACTGTTATGTTTACTGGCTCAACGGAAACCGGCACCATTATTTCACAAACCTTAGCAGATAGAGGCGGCGATCAAGTGCCACTCATTGCTGAAACCGGCGGTCAAAACTGTATGATAGTTGACTCTACCGCTTTGCCTGAGCAAGTAGTAGACGATGTTATTTCTTCTGGCTTTCAATCAGCAGGTCAACGTTGCTCAGCCTTACGTGTATTATTCTTGCAAGAAGATATCGCAGATGATGTGATTACTATGCTTAAAGGCGCTTTAGCTGAGTTACATGTTGGTAACCCAGAATTTTTAAGTACCGACATTGGTCCAGTTATCGACCAAAAAGCACTTTCTGCGCTTAATGCCCATAGCGATTACATGAAAGCTAATGGCAAATTGCTCTACCAGTGCACCCTTGGTGAAGAAATTACTAACAACCTCGCTGAAAACGAACATTTCTTTTTTGCGCCTCGTCTATATGAAATTGACGATATTAGTGTATTAAAGAAAGAAGTTTTCGGTCCATGTGTACATGTTGTTCGTTTTAAAGGCAATGACATAGAAGCTGTTGTTGATAAAATTAATGGTACTGGTTTTGGCTTAACCATGGGTATTCATACTCGTATTGAGCATCGTGCGTTTGAGCTAGCTAAACTGTCTCGCGCAGGTAATGTATACATTAACCGCAACATGATTGGCGCTATTGTTGGTGTGCAACCCTTTGGTGGCCGTGGCCTTTCAGGTACTGGACCAAAAGCCGGTGGACCAAACTACTTAACCCGTTTAGTTATAGAAAAAGCGACTCCTGATGCTGAGCAATTTAACTTACTGCCTGCACAAGTTGAAGCCTTAGACGGTGATAGTCAATCAGATGCTGAATCCGTATTGTTTATGGATATAGCCAATGCGGCAGAAAAAGCATGGCGCTTAACAGAACTCAATAATCGTATTTCTTGTGTACGTCAACTCTTAGCAAAAATTGCTCATGTAGGTATTGTTGATGATTTAGCGGAAGATTTAAATCGCACGCTAACATCAGCGCGTTCACAGTTAATTGATATTGAAAAACGCATGAAAAAGCCAACATTTTTACCGGGACCAACAGGTGAATCTAATATTTTGTATTTAGAAAACCGCGGTAATATTATATGTTTTGCTGATGCAACCGTAAGCTTTCACTTCTGGGTGCTTTCAATTGTAACGGCGCTAGCAACGGGTAATACCGTGATCAGTGTTGTATCAGATTTGTATTACGATGAAGCCATCGCTTTTAGAGATAAGTTTCTTTCTACTGGTGCAGAAGAAGGCGTATTCCAAGTAGCTCGTTTACGTCATTTATCAACTATGTTATCGCATCCTGCGTTAGCCGGTGTGGTGGTTGACAGTAACTGTGATCGTAAACATTACATCAGCGAAAAATTAGCGGAACGTAAAGGTGCAATTTTACCGGTCATCAGCTCTGAATACTTTGATAGCTTAATTCAGCGTTTGTTAACTGAAAAAACCGTCAGCATTGATACTACAGCCTCTGGTGGTAACACGTCATTAATGACTTTGGTTGAAGAAGATTAACGTTTAAGTACTAATAAATGTTAAATAAAAAGGGCATCAAATGATGCCCTTTTTTAGTGTTTATTTTACTACACACTTTAGTTCTGACTGAAACTCTAACTATAGCTCTAACTATAACAATCAGTGATGGTATTTTAGTTACTTGTTAGCAAAAGCCGTAATAAACTTTTCCACTCGAGCAGCATTAGCACCAAGATCCGAACCGCCAATACGAGAAATTGAACGCAAATCTATTTTACTACTTGCCCCTACCGCTTGAACACGAATAGCAATATCATCTTTAAATGCCCATAGTGCCGAGGTATCAACCGCTTCAATAAGTCCTTGTTGCTCATTTTTAGCGACCACATCCCAGCCTAAACTTGAGGCAACGTTAAGGGCCTTAGCAAACGCTTGTTCTTTATCTAATTGACTGATAATTGGCTTTAATTTTGGATATGCAGCAAGTTGCAGCGGCTCAAGTTTTTCTCGATCATAAGCCAACGGATTGCTGCTTTCACCACGCAGCGCAATAATGGCGTCGAATTCAGGTAGATTAACCGTATCAGTACTCACTTGATGTATAAAAGGTAGTGATTTTGCTTTAGAAGCTTGCATCGACAAACCTATAACAGGTATAGCAGATAGTATCGCGATAAAGGCACAACGTTTTGCCAACGGGTATTGTTTCTTAAAGAGAGTAAAAAGCCCAATCAATATCGACAATGCTAATACCGCGATACTGATATAACCGGTATATTTAATAATTTGAAAAGACACTCCCATTGGCCATAACTCCATTCGGTAAGCGATTACAGCAATTGGAAAGCCCAACAGCAAAGGAATAACAACAGCTTTTAAAGCTTTAGTGATGGTGTTAATTAACATAAATATCCTCATGTTTTTTATATGGCGTACTAGGTTTAAATTGGTTTTTAAGTCTAAATAGCTACAGCCATTTCTAGTGCATTGAACAACAGTTGGCATTTTGACACTTAAACTAACATATAAAAAGTGCTTTGCACTCAAACGCTAATGTTAGCGATAGTAAAAATTAAATACCGTAAAATTAATGACTAACAACCTAAATACATTATCCAGATGTAGATACGTAAATTAGCTAATATTGGATCTTAAACTTTAAATTCGACATCAATATTCAAAGATAGTTGGTGGCAAAGATTTATTATAAATTTAGCTTTACAAAGCACTAAATAAGTTTGATTTATCAAAAGCGAATGTTAGCCTTCTAACCAGTAGAAAGTTCAGTAAAGTATTTACATAACGGTGCATAGTATTATGCTTTTCGTCGTTAAGTATTAGAATTTGTGCAGGCAATTTTAACATTAGAGAGTTAATTAAATGATAAATAATAAAATCAATGGCAGTTGTTTATGCGGTAAAGTTTCCAGTACCGTAGAAGGGCCTTTTAATAAATTTTATCAGTGCTACTGTGATAGGTGTCAGAAAAAAACTGGTTCAGCCTTTGCTGCATTGATGTTCACTACACCGGATAAAATACAGTGGCACTCTGGGCAAGCGTTAATTAAGCGTTTTGACTTACCCCAAGCGCAACGTTTCAGCAATTGCTTTTGTAGTGAATGCGGTTCTCAGGTTCCTTATATCAGCCGCGATGGTGCTTTTTTAATAGTCCCTGCAGGTTATGTTACCGGTGATCCTGGCATTAAGCCTTCAGCAAATATTTTCTGGGCAGAACGACCTTGTTGGTTCGAAGAAGGTAAGCAAGCAGAGAACTTTGAAGACTACCCGAAATAATTTTCCTTAAGCATTATAAGAAGAATGTTATTCGTTATATATTGCTGCGCTAGTGATGTTAGCTCAGCAATAATATTGTTTTAATTTATATATTGTTTTAATTTAAATATTAGTTTCGATTTTATAGTTCAGATTGTTGCTCATCAGTATCACTTAGCGCATCGACAAAAGCCTGTAATCCTGATTGTACTAACGCATAAGTTTTATCAATATTATCAGTAACATCACCCTCTAATACTTTTAAACCGCCAAGAATATCTTTCGCTTCACCAAAACCTTGGTCAATGCCGCCACTAATAATGTCAACAAAAGCAGTTAGCGACTCCTCCTGACTCATTTGTGGATTTTGTTCTCGGTAAGCACCTAAAAATTGAGTACTAAAAGATACAATACGCTCTGCCGTTGCTTCTGGGCTAAAGTCGACGCCTGACTCATAAGCCTCTTCAACATTTTTTTCAACCCCTGATGCTTTAAGCGCTTCGTTTATTCCTTGTAACGCCGTTTTTAATACCAATGACAGCGGTTGATCGCCAACGGTTGTATTGTACTTCAGTGAAGATTCTATAATTGCTGCATTAAGCTGCTTTTTGCTACTAACAAAAATAGAGTCTTGCGTTGGGTTAATTTTTTTCTCTTGTGCAAGTTCAGATACTTGTTGCCCCACAGGCTTACTATCAGAATTTTCTGACGCTTTTGTTAATGATCTAACATCTTGACTGTAAGTATCATTAGGCTTAATGGGTGAGCTCATAAAATTAACCTTCTATTTTCAAAACGTATCTAAAGTATCGGCACATTGGAGTATAACTTAAGTTTCGAGCTGTATATATTTCATGCATAACCTAAGGGGTTTGTACCTTGTTTATGTAAAGCTAATTTCAATCAAGCTAAGCGAGTAAATATTTATTTAAGCAACAATCACTTACCTTACTGGTTTAGGCATATAACATCAGAATTTATATACCTTAAACGGTAAGTGCTATATGTTAGGAGCATCAACATTTACCAATTAAAAAAAATGGCATTAAAAGTAGATTTAAAACAATTCCTAGACGATCAGGGCAACGAAATAGCATTAACTGATCAAGCAAAAACAGTGTTCTATTTTATTACTAACATCGTGCTTTGCGTTACCAAACATATTGAGCAACCAACCGTTGAGGTAGATTTGAAATGTAGTACTCGAGCAAAAAATCTTGATTGTGAAGGTAGCATTAAAGCCAGTTGCTTAGCACCTAACATGATTAATTGGCATTGCGATTGCTGTGAAGCCAGTGGAAGTATCTCAAATTGGCAATATAGCAAGTGGGACAAGCAGTTGCGCACACTCCATTAATACTTAAGTCAGTACTAACAAATGACATAAGTCTTCAGTAAAAGTAAAAGTAAAAGTATTTAAATTTACCTCTACTGCTTCATTTTAATCACTAGGTTATTTTCAACAATCTTTAATTTTTCAAGCAAGGCTTCTCTTGTATCTGCCGACATGAGTACGTGGCCGACTTCGCTACTCGTGCTGTCTCGTTCACCAACCAAAGTACCAGGCTCAACTTTACATTTAAATTGCTTAACTTCTTTAAGTTCCTTAAGTAATGCTATGCCTGACACCTCATCAACAATACCTGCGCCTGGGTGGATCATAAACACACAAGAAAATTTCTTCGCCTTTACGGGTAAGGGTTTTGGCGTGGCTGCTGTTTCAAGTTCTACATAAGTTTTCCAAGGGTTGAACCCATAAGCATACTCAATTAACTCCATGTAATAACCACCTGGCGGTCGAACGGCCATTTCGCCGAATACAGGGCCATTTTTTGTCAGGTAAAATTCGGCATGTGTCATACCATTTTTAACGCCAAAGCCAGCGATAACACGATCATTAATATTTATAATATTTTCTAATAACTCTGCTTCAAAGGCCGCGGGAACGATAGATTTTTTCCACTGATGAAGATATTCAGTAATATTGTGAAAGATAGGTACGCCATTATGAATAAACGTTTCCACACTTACTTCTGTCCCATCAACAAAAGCTTCAGCTAATAACCCCGGTTTTGCATGCAACTTGATTTCATCGAGGTTGTTCAGCACCATAACGCCCCTTGCACCCGACTCTGCTACAGGCTTAACAACAAGTGGAAGTCCTAACTTAGCTGCTAATATTTCAGGGGTATCTTGATCACTTATTAGATGAAACTTTGTAATAGGTATATTGTGTTTGAGCGCTTCCAACTTCATTTCATTTTTATTATGTAACAAGTTGGTAGTTTTTAGTGGAGTGCCGGTGAGTTTAAATTGCTTACGGATCATAGCCGCAATGTCTACGCTTGATTCTGTAGCGGCAATAACGAACTCGATATTAAATTCTTCAATAGCTTCTATGTCAGTAGTTAAAAGCTGTTTTTCGCAACTTTTAAACGGAGTTTCAATCCAACCAGCCAACTTTTCTTTCCGGCTTTCGTGCAAAGGCCCATCGCTCCATAAAAACACGGTATGACCCATTCTTAATGCCGCACGATAACATCGACCTCTTTTACCAACAATTAATACATTAGCCATTAAACCACCCTTGATATTGATTCACTCAGGTGTTAATAAACCCAAGTTTAGTTAACTTATGTGCAATTAAATATAAGATAATATCCGCTGTTAATTCAATAGAAAATGTAAAATTTATCCTATTGTCCCGCAAACTTTTTGAAATAATTTTGACTGTTGCAAAGCGTCCATAGTGCCATTATAAATTTGTTGATCTTTTATTTTAGATGGCTTGGGAGTAAGGTTAAATTGTTGACATAACTTTGCTCCCTCTGGTGTATAAGCAAGCGCAATAACTCCCTTTACCTGCGCTCTGATAGCACTATTATTGAGTTGTTCGAAGAGATGTTTGAGCATGTTCATCAATATTGATTTTTTTTGTAATGACGGTTTTATAACCACACTAGGTATATACAAAAATATATCTTGGTCGGTTATTTCAGACAGACCTTCGATACTATCTTCAACCAACTCACCGCAAGACATTTGCTGATATTCTGTTGCTGTTAATTTAATAAAACCAAATTGCCCAACAAGTTCACCCGCTAACAAAACAGCGGTAAAAAGATCTGCATTTTTACTACGAAGCCTAACCCAATGGTCTAACTCATTGTCATTCGGTATGTAATTGCCAATGCCTTGGGCTGAAATATCGATTGAAGATTTTACAACATCTTTTACTTCCCAACCAAGATCAATCAAATCCGTATAACTAGCAAAATCGACATCATTAATACTTAGCTCATTTTTCGCCGCTTCCAACCATGTTGGAAAATCGCTCAAGCTTACACCTTGATAGTACCAATTAATCCATTCGATCCATGTCAACTCATTACCCTGAGAATCAACTGTTAGCAGCTGTAACATTCTCTTATTTTTGAACACAGGTTTAGCCGTTAAGTATGCTTGTAAAGCTTTCTTCTCTTGATTGGTGAATACTTTTTCTTGGAATTTTTTACTGGATTCAAAAATAGCTGCTAAGTCATATTTTTGCATTTTTTTTCTTCTGTTTATAACTGATAAATAACACTAAAAGGCCAGCAAGTAAGGCAGTAGAAATGCCTGCACCAATTAAAGATAAAAATTCAACTGAGCTAAACCATTTACCGTTTAGTATCCTGGTAAACAGTAAATAGCAATGCGGTGCTAATTCAAAAATAAATAAAATCACCGCAATTATATACAATATGTTATTTTTCTTTTCTTGCTCAATACCTTCTTTTAAATTTATACGGTATTGCAATAATTGTTGGTTTTTTTCATATAACTCAAAATGCTGGTTAACCCCAAACCTCTCATCAAGGTTATTAGCGAGTTGTTGTGCAGTAAGATAATTAAAAATCTTAATATCCCAAAATGGAATAGTCGAAGAAAACTCTGAGGTTAATTTATTTAGCACTTCTAATGCGAGTAAATCATTTTGCTCTATCGCAATGAGTACTTGTTTATTTGTACGAACAACTGCAGCCTCTTTATATAGTAGCGCTTCAAGTACAAACAAAAATGTTCCATCTGACGCTAATGCTGGATATTCGTGTTCACTATTTCGTCTATCTATGCGAATAACGCTATTTTTTCCGACAAAAATATCACTACTATCGTATTGCGCCACATTGGTAGACATTTGATGCTTAAACTCTTTCGAGGTAATTTGCGCCGACATGTTTTTAGACGCGTATGTTTCATTAGCAAAGTAATAAGGTAAAACGTCTTGAGGTATTTCTTGTCTCGTTGATAAACAAGCTTTTGCTGACGTTGTTACAACTGAAACGCCCCATTGAGCAACCAAGCTTTCTATGCTGACACCTTCACCACAGTCGTTGGTAAATAACAGGCTTCCTTTTGATAACCTATCTAGTAATTGCGAGGCGGGTAATTCCTTTTCAAAAAGCCTAATGGTAATAACAGCTAGGCCAGTTTTACGATGAAGTGATAAAAACAATTCTGCATTTTGATGACACTTTTGTTCAAAATGGCTTTCCAAATCATCAAAGCACTCAAGCGGAAATGTACCTAAATAAGATCTAATCAGTGATTTATGTACGTCACTTGATATTTCATCGTTATATTTATCGGCGAGATCGTCAATAAAAGCTTTATGGTGAGGTTCACAGGCTAAAGGCTGTTTAAAGGCAGCATTTTTATTGAGATACGCAGGGATAAGAATGTAAACATTCCCTGAAAAAACTTCATCACTCAATGTATTTTCACTCCAATATGTTAATTAAAAACTCAGGTACAAAAACTTAAATACATAAACAATCAGCCATTAAAAATACAAATACTGGGTTGATAAATGGCTAGAGTCTGATTGTTTACGCCGTTATTTTTTAAAATCACTTTATCAACATTTGCTCGGTATTCAAATATTACAGAGAAAAGGTACTCTCCCCAAAATATAACAACGCGAATAAACAATGGCTAAAAGGTAAGTTCGATAAGAATAAGTTAACTCAATTAGGCGATAAATGTAAGTAAGTACGCCTAAAAACAAGCTATTTAATTGATATAAATTTCACCATTAAGTAACTATTATTAAAAAGAAAGTTATATTAAAAGTCATTTATAAATCACTCAATCTGATCAAGTTAAAATTATTAATAACAAACATTATGGCTGCAGCTATTTTGGTAAGAGTACAACCTAGCCGCTAACGTAAAATACACGATAAAGGGTGGTTAACTTTGCGTAACGCTAAAAAGCACTCAAGGGTATCAAGCGATAAAATATCTATTTTATATTTATCTAAGCCAGCAATGAGATGTTTCAACAGCGAACAGTTATACATAATTTAGGCACAAAAAAGCCTCGATATTGCTATCGAGGCTTAATGTAAAATTGGTGAGATTGACGCATAAGCCGGGTTTTGTATCTCTTCCGAAGAAAAGTGACAATCATTCGTCTAGGCCTTAAATCGCTCTAAGGCTCAAGCAACCTACCCGGTTTCCACGCGAGCCACGCTTATACTATGCTAACTTGCGCTAACGTAGTCATGAAACCCTATTTGGTCTTGCTCCGGGTGGAGTTTACCTTGCAATTACTGTTACCAGCAATCCGGTGCGCTCTTACCGCACCCTTTCAGCCTTACCTGTGAAGTTCCTAAGAACAACCATCGGCGGTCTTCTCTCTGCTGCACTTGTCGTGGGCTCACGCCCCCCAGGCGTTACCTGGCACCCTGCTCATTGGAGCCCGGACTTTCCTCCCCCCTATCTGTCTACCTCTTATTAAAATAAGCGGCACAACGATAAAGCAGCGATTGTCTCGTCAACTCGGCGCGCATTCTACCCCATATTTTTGCTAAGGTCTAAATTTAATATCGTTATGAGTACTTGGCTGCTATAGTATTTTTCAAAAAAATGATTAGGCTTTATTTATGATCGAACTTTGGCATTGTCACAATACTCGTTCACTACGAGTTTTATGGGCTTTGGAAGAAATGCAGCTTGAATATAAGCTTCACTTATTATCCTTTCCACCACGGTTTTTAGACAAAGAATATTTAGAGACTAACCCGCTAGGCACCGTACCTTTTCTAAAAGATGGTGATACTACACTGACAGAATCAAGTGCAATGTTGTTATACCTTGCAGAGCGTTATCAACAAACTGATTTTACCCTATCAGCTGCGCACCCCGAATACGGTTCTTATCTTAACTGGCTATTTAGCAGTGATGCTACCCTGACATTTCCACAAACATTAGTTTTGCGTTATAGCCAATTTGAACAACCTGAACGTCAACAGCCACAGGTGGTGAAAGATTATGCCATTTGGTATTTAGCGCGGTTAAAACGGTTAAACGCTCATTTAGAAAATAATGATTTTTTGGTAGATAATAAATTTACCGTGGCCGATATCAGTGTAGGCTATGCACTTTATTTAGGGGAGTTACTCGGGCTTGCCACGCAATATCAGCCTCAAACACAAGCTTACCTACAAAGACTTAAAAGTAGAGCAAGCTTTATTGCAATAAAAAATACAGGTGAAGAGATTAGTCATTATACAATAAAGCCGGTAGTTCTAGCGTAAACTCTACTCTTCACTCTTCATCGCAAGGGCATACTCATAAAGGGCGTTTTTCTTCACACCATGAATTTCCGCTGCTATTGCACAAGCCCTTTTAGGTTTCATTTCTGTTAATAATAACTTCAACGTTGCGACAACATGGGCAGGTATATCAGTTGGATCGATCTTTTTACCTTCAATTATCAGTACCATTTCACCTTTTAGCTGATTAGGATCGCTTTGCAAAAACGTTAATAAATTATCAGCGGTGTCTGAATGAATAGTTTCAAATGTTTTAGTTAATTCTCGCGCCATAACAACATAACGTTCACCGCCAAGCGTTTTTACTATATCTTCAACCGTATCAATAGCACGGCGTGGGGCATCATAAAAAACCATGGTTCGAGTTTCATTAGCTAATGCATTCAATGTTGATTGTCGTGCACCTGTTTTTGACGGTAAAAAACCTTCAAAAGTAAATCTGTCAGTTGGTAAGCCTGCAACAGAAAGCGCCGCTATAGCCGCACAAGCGCCGGGAATAGGTGAAACACTTAACCCTTGTTGGCGACAATGACGCACTAAATGAAAGCCCGGGTCACTAATCAAAGGTGTACCAGCATCTGACACAAGTGCTACGCTTTTACCTTCTTTTAATAGTGCCGCAATTTGTTCTTGGCGCTGACGCTCGTTATGATCATGCATCGACATGGTTTTATTTTTAATCGCAAATGCCGATAACAAACGTTGAGTATGCCGAGTGTCTTCACAGGCAATAATATCGACCTGTTCGAGTATATCTTTCGCCCGTTGACTAAGATCACCTAAGTTACCTATAGGTGTAGCAACAATATATAAGGTGCTGGGCAAAATTTGAGAATCCGACATAATAAAATACTTGTGTTGAGACTGAAGAGGATGAAGTTTATTATAAAGCACTATTAAAAAGTATGGATTTATTAACTTTGACACTTACTAAATGGTTTTCGTCTTATAAAAGTGGCTTTTGTGCATTTGCTGCAGTGGTTATTTTAGCCAGTTGCTCAACAACTAAACAAAGTAAACCAACCACATCAGCGAATAAACAAGCTGATGTGTTAAAAACGTCTGAAACAAATTTAACCGCAGAGCAATTAGTTGCTCAAGCATCATCACAGGTGGCTTCAAACCAGCAGGCGGAATCGGTGATCTCGTTATTAAGCGCGAGTGAACTCTATTTATCTCAAGAAAACCCACATAAAGCACTTTGGTTGGCTAAACAACTTGAAGTATTAGCGTCATCTCCAGCCCAGCAATATCAACTTGCTATTATTGAAGCTAAAAGTTACGCAATCTTATCAAAAATACCACAAGCTTATTTAGCATTGGAAAACGCCGAATACATTAGAGATTCAGCGCAACTTGTTTATCGTGTTGATTATTTTCAAACATTAGCCGATGTGCAAACACAAAGAGATTTGCCCATTGCCGCACTCGATGCAAGCTTAAGAGCATTTGCTGCTAACACCCAAGCCACAGACAGCGACATTGATGTAATTTGGCAGAAATTTTGCCTATTATCGCCTTGGCAGCTTCAACAGTTAGAAAAAATGTCTGCACCCAATATTAAAGGTTGGAGTAAATTAATCACTTTTGCTAATAAGTTTGGTTATGATGATGCTAGGTTGCAGCGATATTTAAGCCAATGGCAACGAGAATTTAGCACCCATCCTGCCCAATATATAGTGGCGAACTTGAGTCAACAGATACCAACCACGACCAATGTGATAGAAAACATAGCAGTTATTATTCCACTTTCAGGTAAACAAGAGCTTGCAGGAAAAGTAGCGCAACAAGGTATACTCGCGGCTTATAATATTGAAAGCGGTAAAACCTTACACTTTATCGACTCAACAACCTTAGATATGAGTACACTAAATGCCAAGCTACTCGAACTTAATATTGATTACGTTATTGGCCCGCTACTCAAGCAAAATGTAAACAGCTACTTAGCGCAAACTGAAATAACATTACCTACGCTTTTACTTAACTTACCTGCAACAGCAACTTTATTGCCACATCAAGTTGCGCTTTCAATGCGCCCTGAAGAAGAAGCAACACAAGCAGCAACAACATTGAGCCGCCAGCAGTATAAGTACCCACTGATATTAAGTCATCAAGACAGCTCTAGCAGACGAATAGCACAGACATTTAGCCAACAATGGCAACATATAACCGGCAAAGCTCCTGAGACAGTATTTTTTAATAGCGATGCTAAAATGCAAAACCAACTTAAAGCCAGCTTAGGAGTTGACCTAAGCCAGCAACGTACAAAAGAGTTGAACCGACACATAAAGTACACAATTAAAAGTGAATTACGTAATCGTCGTGATATTGATATGATATATGTGGTCGGTTTACCGTTAGAAACCAAGCTATTAAAGCCTTATATTGACGTTAACATTAGTCCGTTTGCCGAAATTATTCCGGTATTTGCAAGCTCACGTAGTCATAGCACTAAAATAGATAAAAGTGATAATCGAGATCTGTCTGGCTTAATATTTACTGAAATGCCTTGGCAATTGCGCAGTAAACAACAAAATAAAGCCTTAGCAGCCCAAGCTAAGAAGCTTTGGCCAAATCGTAGTGACAGCTTACAAACTATATTTGCTATGGGTTTTGACAGTTTAGCGCTAATAGATAAAATTTCTGCCATGCAAAACAAAACTTATGTGCGACATTATGGTCAAACCGGAATATTACAATTAGGAAAAGATAATATTTTAACCCGTAGCTTAATTTGGGGTAAATATAGTCGCAGCAAGGTACAAGAATTTGCTATGGACTAACAAAGCTAACACAGTGACCACAGGAAAAAATAGTGAGCAATTAGCCGCTCACTATTTAGCTCAACAAGGTCTATTATTAAAGACATGCAATTTTCAAAATCGCCGTGGTGAAATTGATTTAATCATGATTGAAAATGATGTTTTCGTGTTTGTGGAAGTAAAATACCGTAAAAATTCACACTTTGGTGGTGCTATTGCCGCTGTTTCCATTAAAAAACAGCAAAAAATTAAGCAATGTGCGGCATTTTATCTGCAACAAGCCGGATTAAATGAATATAATACCCCTTGCCGATTCGATGTTATCGCGATGCAAGGCAATATAAATAACCCAGATATTACTTGGCTTAAGAATGCCTTTTAATCAATGCCTTTTAAGAACTGAAATAACGGAGCTAAGTCCATCATGTTAGAACGGATAAAAAGTAATTTTACTGAAAGCATACAAACAAAAATTGCCGCCAGCGAATTATTGGCAGGGCCAATTGAACAAGCTGGAATGACGATGGTACAAAGTCTATTAGCCGGTAATAAAATATTAGCCTGTGGCAATGGTGGCTCAGCCGGTGATGCTCAACACTTTTCTGCAGAGCTACTTAACAGATATGAAACCGAACGTCCGCCGTTACCTGCAATTGCTTTAACGACTGACAGTTCCACCATTACTTCTATTGGTAATGACTACCACTTTGATGAAATTTTCTCTAAGCAAGTACGTGCACTAGGTAACAATGGCGATGTTTTACTTGCCATTTCTACTAGCGGTAACTCTCGTAACGTTATTAAAGCCATTGAAACAGCAGTTTCACGTGATATGCCTATTATTGCTTTAACTGGTGGCGACGGCGGTGATATTGCTGGCCTTCTAGGTGAAAACGATGTTGAAATTCGCGTACCATCAAGCCGTACAGCTCGAATTCAAGAAGTCCACTTAGTCGTTATTCATTGCTTATGTGACATTATAGATACGACATTATTTCCGCAAACTGAGGGCTAGTATGTCAATGAAATCAATTATCAGTACAATTACAATTGCGGTCTTACTGCAAGGCTGTGTGGCTGCCGCTGTTGTTGGTGTTGTCGGCGGTGCGAGTGTTGCAACCGACAATCGTTCTTTGGGCAACCAAATAGATGACCAAAAGATTGAAATTGATGCTCAGGCGAAACTTAGAAAAAGCGATGCTTTAAGTGACAATACCAACCTACAAGTGATCAGTGTTAATGGTAGCGTATTAGTCATTGGTCAAGCACCTAACAGTTATTTACGTGATCAAGCAATTAAAGCGATAAATGAAGTTAATGGCGTTAAGCAACTTCACAACCAAATTCGCGTCAGCAACACAACATCTTTTACTACTAAAACAAATGACGTGTGGCTAACATCAAAAGTAAAAACTTCTTTATTTGGCACTGATAAACTCGATGCGACCAATATTAAAGTAGTCACTGAAAATGGCGAAGTTTTTTTAATGGGCTTGGTAACTAAAGAACAAGCGACTATTGCGGTAGAAATTGCACGAAATGTAAGTGGCGTTAATCGTGTATTTAAAATATTCGAATATGTTGAGGTAAAGTCAGCGGGTTAATCACTTAAAACGCTGACTTTTAAACTGACTTAAACACAAAAGCAAACCTATTGGTTTGCTTTTTACTTTGAGTTTGAGTTTGAGTGTTCAATTTAGTTACATCAATTAGAAAATACGCTGCCTTTTAAAATATCACTTAAAAATGACTGTTTGCTCACTGCTACTCATTAACTCATGTTTTAACCATTGCAATGCTTGTTGCCACTCGAGCTCTAAACCTGAAAAAATACAACAATTCCATTTGTCATATGCACGCGTTAAATTCAACTTTTCAACCATTGCCTTGCTTTTATCCGAGTAATAAACAAAAGCAATGGCTTTTAAACCTTCATAAGAACCGATGGATAATTGTGCTTCATAACTATAAGTATATTCATTAACCCTATTGATTAGCATGCCGAAACTTCCAAATAAATGTGCTTTAAAAAACACATCACACTCTTCAATCATTTCAAGTGATAACTCAATACCTTCATCAATAGTCACTTCAACAATATTTTCAGCGAGCAATGTAAAGTAACCAAAGCTTAATCTATGTTTCATTATGCTCCTCTTAATTGCTTATTATTGTAACTGTTGTTGTAGCTTTCGCTAATTTGCCCTCTTATTTATTAATAGAGAAACTCTTTTTTACCATTTAACCATAATGCTTATACGAGTTAATTCCAGTAATAAATCAACAAAATTGAGCGCTAAAAGCTTAACATTTGAATTCACTATAAAACTAATTACCAAATAATTTTTCTAACCAAGATTTTTTCTTGTTTTTGGTCGGTGCTTCTTCACATGCCGTTTCATAAATTAATCCCGTGGTTACCGCTGGCAGCATTTGCGAGTTATCGCAATTTTGCGTAACGGGGCGCCCGTTTTTATTGTCAAAGCGCACTAAATCTATACTTTCAGGTACCTGAGTACGTCGACTCACTGCACCATTTTTATGCATAAATTCGGCAAATAATACTAAGGCTCCACTGCTACCGGTGAGTTTAGTTGGTTTGTTATCGTCTCGTCCTATCCACGTGGTGACTAAAAGGTTGTTGTCATAACCAACGAACCAGCTGTCGCGAAGATCATTGGTTGTGCCTGTTTTTCCAGATAAATTTATATCTTTTAATCGCCATGCCAGTGACCGAGCAGTACCTGACGTTGTAACTTTATTTAACGAAAAGTCGAGCAAATAAGCCGCTTGAGTCGAAATAATTTGTTGCTCTAACGCTTGAAATTGCCATAAGGTTTCACCGCTCCCACTAACAACACGTGTTATCGCGTGCGACTTTTCAGCCACACCTTTATTAGCAATAGGGATATAGAGTTGATTTATTTCAATGGGTGACATATTTAATGAGCCCAATAACATCGAAGGACGCGTAACAATATCATCCTGATAACCTAACAAATGAATAGCTTGAGCAACATTATCTAAGCCTAATTGCATACCTAAATTCACCGTAGGCACGTTCAGGCTAGATGCTAAGGCTTCAATCAAGTGCACTTGGCCTCTATATTTACCATCGTAATTTTTAGGTCGCCAAGCTTGGCCGTCTTCACTTGACAGAGTTATGGCTTTATCTTCAATTAATGTCGCTAAATTAAAACGTTGATAACGCTCCAAAGCACCAAGAAATACGGCAGGCTTAATCAGCGAGCCAATAGGTCGCTTAGCGTGTAATGCACGGTTAAAACCAGCATAACCGGCCTCCTTCCCACCGACTAAAGCACGAATCTCACCTGATTTAAAATCAGAGACCACCATCGCCACTTGTAATTCAGCGGCAGAACCTTGCTCCAAAGCAGGTAATTTTTCATCAATGCTCGCTTGCAGGGCTAACTGTTGATTAATTGAAAAACCGGTAAACACTCGCACACCTGATTGCTGTTGGTATTGTGATAAATGTTGCGACAGTTCAGCTTTAACCAATTGCAGGTAGGCTGGAAATTTTTGTTGTTTTACACGACGTTTCTTTCGAATCGATAAAGGCGACTCAACTGCTTGCTCAAATTCAGGCTGCGAAATAATTTCTTGCTGATACATTAACCTTAAAACTAGATCTCGACGTTTAATGGTGCGTTCAGGAAAGCGCCAAGGGTCATAGTAACTAGGCCCTTTAACTTGACCAATAATCATCGCCATTTGTTCTGTATTAAGCGATTGAATTGACTTACCAAAGTAAAATTCTGCTGCTAGCCCAAAGCCATAAATACCATTGGCATAATGTTGACCTAGATATACCTCGTTTATGTACGCTTCTAACAATTGATCTTTGCTGTATCGGTACTCCAATATCAGCGCCATAATGGCTTCATTGGCTTTACGCCATAAGGTTTTATCGCGCGTTAAAAACATATTTTTAACTAATTGCTGCGTTAAGGTACTGCCACCTTGAACCGTACGACCTGCCATTAAATTTTGATAAAGGGCACGTAAAATACCCAGAGGTGAAACACCATGATGAAAGTAAAACTCGCGATCTTCAATTAATAACAAAGTATCTAATAGCTTTGTCGGCACTGCTTGTAAAGAAACTAGCACTCGATCTTCTTTGCTCTCTGGTAAAATTCTATCAAGTAAAAGCGGCTCTAAACGTAATTGAGTGACTTTTTCATCATTAATATACAAAGCCTTAACTTTGTCGTTAGCAATATCGAAGGTAACTTTATTTGCCGGCTCCACACCCGCGCCAAAATCAAATGCACGACGATAAATAATCGCACGACTTTTTGATAAAGCAAATTCACCAGGGCGATGAACATGCGTGACTTTTTTATACCTATTAGCGGTTAAAGCTTTCTGAAGGTTAGTAAGTATTAACTTGCTACCAATTTTATATTCTTCTACAGCACCAAATACTTGAACGGGTACCTGCCAGCGTTGACCTTCAAACTTGTCACGAACTTTTCCGTCGAGATAAATACTGTAAAGAAACAGCACAAATACGCCTATAAGCGTTAGTTTTAACAAAAACCAAAATGACCAACGTAATATTCTTTTTACCCGGTGACTCGTTATTTCTTCGGTCGCCTCTGAGGTTTTAGATTGGTTAGTTTTTGATTTTTTACTGGCTGTTTGCGGCGCTTTTTTGACTGTCATACTTTATTCATACTTAATTTAAACTAACTCTTGGATATACGATTAATCGCTTATAATAATCTAGCTGAGACCATATCCCAACCGATAATTTTTAAAGTCACAAGTTAGGTCGTCACAGATAAAAATTAGCGATATAATTCAGCCATAAGTTTTCATCAATATTTATAGGTTAGTTATGTCTGCATTTAATATGCTGGTTGTACTGGGTTCAACAGCATCAGGGAAAACCAAATTGGCGGTTGAACTTGCTAGAATGTTAAATGGGGAAGTGATCTCAGCCGATTCAAGACAAGTTTATCGTGGTTTAGATATAGGCAGTGGCAAAGATCTCGATGAATATCAAGAAATTAAGCATCACCTTATTGATATTGTTGATCCCGGCTACGAATACAATATTTTTGATTTTCAACAAGATGTTATTAACACCTATGAAAAAATCAGCAATAAAAATAAATTAACTATTATGGCCGGTGGCTCAGCGCTATATGTTGACTCAATATTAAAAGGCTATAGATTAATTGAGGTGCCCGAAAACAAAACACTAAGAGCAACTTTAGACAAGCTTAGCCATGAACAATTAACTGAGCAGTTATTACAACTTAAGCCAAATTTACATAACACCACAGATCTGATTGAACGTGACAGATTAGTACGCGCCATAGAAATTGCGCTAGGTGAACAAGCAGCAAAAAACACAAAGAATGACTTCCCCGAATTTAAATCAATTATTTTTGCCATCAAATGGCCAAGAGAAGTTATTCGTGAGCGTATAACGCTAAGATTAAAGCAGCGCATGGAACAAGGTTTAATTGAAGAAGTAGAGCAACTGCATGCACAAGGCGTTAGTTGGGAGACCTTATACTTTTACGGTTTAGAGTATCGCTACATTGCCCAGCATTTACAGGGCCAATTAAGCAAAAATGACTGTTTTCAAAAACTAAACTCTGCAATTCATCAGTTTTCAAAGAAACAAGATACTTGGTTACGCCGATTAGAGCGAAATGGCGCTAAAATTCATTGGTTAGAGGGTGACAAAGATGTTCTGGCTCAAGCCATGTCTGTTATCGCGAAAATCAATAATCCGTAATCATTGATCAGTGCTCAGTAATAAAACAAGAGCAACCGTTGAACAGTTGAACATTCTCGACTAATCGTTTGGCTTGTAAGGTGAGTTATTAAGCTTGAAGGGTTAACCGAGCTGCATAGAGATAGTGCTTAGCTTAACTAACGTCGATCATAAATCGTGAACGGCGTCAGTTTGTTATGGGCAGATAAGTAACTTAAGCCGACTTAAGTTACTTTCAGTTCAGTTAAGTTAAGTTATCCACAACACTTTTTATATTTTTTGCCACTGCCACATACGCAAGGATCATTACGGTTTGGTGTTTTTTCAAACCTTGTGGTGGTTGGTTTGTTGAGTATTGTGGTTAATTCCTGAATATTCTCATCAGCGGTGCTATCTACCGTAATCTCAGCAAATAATTCATTCTCTTTAACGATTTCTGCCACAGCTATTTTTTTTTCTTCACTTGTAACCACTAAGGTTAACGGATTTTTTTCTGTTCCTATTTTAACAGCACGCTTAGTGTTATAACCTGTTTTAACATGGTTTACTCTGGTGTGGATACGGCCTTTGTAATACAGATCGTGCATGATGAACTCCGCTAAATGAAATACTAAAATTTAAATACTGGGTTTGCGCGCGGCAGTATAACGTAAAATCTAAAATAGTCGACTGTTCAATGATAGAACTTAAGGCTTATGCCCTACTCATGAAGCGATATACACTTGATCAGCATATAATTTACCACTTAAAAAATGCTGTTTATTTTATCTAACCATGCGAAAATAATTTTTTTAATCCACAAAGCGAACACAATAATGAAAAAGTACATCACACCTCTTCTTATTTCTTTTTTATGTTTTACCGGATTCAGTCAAAGCTCAATAGCGGCAGAAGATTACACCATCAACACTGATAAAATATTAGTGACGGTTGTACTTAAGCATCAGCAAGATAAAAGCTTAACCGAGTTACAGAAAAAAATGGATGAAAATCGATTTTGGCAATCATTTCCACCCAAGGGCATGGAAATAGACTCATGGTATGTGATGATGGGTTTAGGGCAAGTCATTACCCTTAAAGTGGCACCTAAAGATTTACGTACACTTAACCTAGCGATTGAAAAGTCAGCATGGGGCATTTTTGACACTAATATTTACCCTACGTATGAATTTAAAGACATTGCACAATCAATCAAAGCCAAAAAAGCACTCACCGATAACCAGTAATATTGATTTTTACTATTAGTGAAGTAAGCAGCGTAGTGACTTTTTGATATCAGTATAATTGCACAAAGATATTAAAATGGCAGTCAAGGCTGCCATTTTAGTATCTATTAAGCATGTGGATTAACCATGTGCATTAACTTATAAAATTTTTAACTTTCTTCTGCGGGCCATATCGCTCAACAAGCCTACCCCACTTTATAGTAATGGCAATATCACAGATAAATAAGCTAACAACGTTGAATCTGCCGTAGCGACCCCATAAAAAATAGCATTAGCCTATTGCACATATCACTTTTAGTCGTGATAGTGTTCGTCTAATTAACTTCTGATATTAGTCCGCGTTCTTTATGTCTTATCTCACTAAAAATAAGTACACTTTTTATGGTGTTATCGCCATTCTACTGTGGAGCGCTGTAACGGCTTTAATTCGGGATTTATCCGAGTTATTTAGTCCTATTGGCGGCGCAGCTATGATGTACACCGTTAGTGCTATATTTTTAATGTTTGTTATGGGCATACCAAAAATAAAGGATTATCCAAAACAGTACTTAATTATTGGTGGCGGGTTATTTGTTACTTATGAAATCTGTCTTGCCCTATCTTTAGGCCTGTCTAATAGTCGGCTTCAAGCGATGGAAATGTCTATTATCAATTACTTATGGCCTGCGCTCACTGTTCTTTTGAGTGTTGTTATCAGTGATAAAAAAATCAATATCTTAGTTTATCCCAGTATTTTATTAGCATTTACAGGTGTTGCTTGGTGTATTTCTGGCGATCAAGGTATCTCGATAAGTACTTTACTGAATAACATTTCAGACAACCCACTGACGTATTTAATGGCTTTTTCGGCAGCAATAATTTGGGCGATATACTGTGTAGTGACACAAAGCATCAGTAACGGGAAAAATGCGATTACACTTTTCTTTAGCGCGACCGCTGCAACGTTATGGGTACAATATTTTTTCAGTAATGAACCAAGCTTACAATTTACCTTGCCCTCAATGTTAACCTTGTTACTTTCTGGCATCGTTATAGGGGCAGGTTATGCCTTGTGGAATCAAGCATTAATAGGTGCAGATATGATTTTATTAGGCACTTTATCTTACTTTACGCCGGTATTTTCTACGCTTTTTGCTTCGGTGTATTTATCTATTTCCCTAACGGGATCATTTTGGCAAGGTGTCGCACTGGTCACATTAGGTTCTCTCATTTGCTTTTTAGTTACTAGAGACAAAAAACATATTTAGCAGAGAATAAATATAAAAATGTTGGCTTAATATTGACTTAATACTCAGTGTTATAATGTAATTGTCATGACTCAAGTAAATGGTAAAAGCTAATTTTATAGCGATTTCTGATGTAAAATTATCGAGCCAATTCGGGCCTAAAAAATCAGCTAAAAACAGCCTTAGCAACAGTCTGTTTTCTACAAAAATTAACCATTACAATTGTGCTTTATAAATTGACAATCACATATACCTCCCCTATAAATAATTGATATTATTATATTTGGAAAATTCATATGTCGCTTAAACCCCACCTTAGATTTATCTGTATTAACCTTTTTATTGTCTTGAGTAGTACGGTTTATGCCGCAGATACTGTCAAAGAAAATAAAGCGTTAAACGCCATAGCACAAGCGCAACAATTTATTAGTGAACATAAAGGACGTTTTAATGGTAAGAGCATTAATTATACGGCAACAGCGGGGGAAACTTATTTAAGAGATAAGCACGGAAAAGAAACAGCAAGTATTTTTACTTTTGCTTATACCAAAAAAAATAATAACAAAGATAAAAATCGACCGGTTACCTTTATATGGAATGGCGGACCAGGTTCGGCTTCTACATGGCTGCATATGGGCGCATTTGGACCCAAGCGAGTAAAAGTACCAAGCGATGCACAATTTCCTGGCGCGGCTCCATATCCGATATTGGATACCGCAGAGTCTATACTCGATGTTTCAGATTTAGTGTTTATTGACCCTGTAGGTACCGGTTTTTCTCGTGCATTAGGGGAACATGAAGGTAAAGAATTTTGGGGATTGAAAGAAGATGCCGCTTCAATGGCTGAATTCATTAGAACTTGGATCACCGAAAATGGTCGCTGGAATTCTCCTCGTTTTTTATTAGGTGAAAGCTACGGTACAACCCGTGCGGCAGCGGTGGCTAAAATTTTAGAGAATGATTTATCAATTAGCTTAAACGGCATTATTTTTATCTCGCAGGCATTAGATTATCAAGGGTCGAGCCCTTATATTCGAGATAATTTAATCTCTCATATTACTTATTTACCAACAATGGCAGCTGCTGCGGTTTATCATGGAAAAGTAAAACCAACACCTGAGAATTTGTCAAACTTTCTCAGCGAAGCAAGAACATTTGCCACTGATGAGTTAATGCCAGCATTATTCAAAGGCAATACCCTGAGTAAAGCGACTAAAAATCATATTAACGATCGATTAGCTTATTTTACTGGCTTAGCTCCGTCGTATATTGATAGAGCTGAATTGCGTATTCAAGGTTTTCATTTTGCTAAAGAGCTTTTACGCGACGAAGGTTTATCGATAGGGTTGTTAGATGCCCGCTACACAGTTGATGAAGTTGATGATTTAAAAGCAACGCCCGGTTATGATGCCAGTCGCGCCATTTCGTCAGCATTTAATTCGGCACTAATGAGTTATATGCGCAGTGATTTAGGCGTGGATTGGAGTCGCACTTATTTATCACCAGCTGATGATGAACTATCTAGTCAGTGGAGTTGGCGCACAGCACCAAAAAATAAAGCTTGGGAGCCCACTTACGTCAACACAGCACACGATTTATCAAAGGCTTTGCGTATTAACCCTGCACTTAAAGTCTTTGTTGCTTCTGGCTATTATGATTTAGTAACACCATTTTTTGATGCAGAATACACCTTGAATCGCCATGGAATAAAGTCTGAACAAATTCAATATAAATACTATCACGGTGGTCATATGATGTACGTAAATGAGCCTACCCGAATAGATTTATTGAATGACACACGAGCTTTTATTCAACAACAAATAAAATAAAAAATATGCAAACCTGAGCATACAACTGAGTGAGTTAACATTGGCCAAAATGTTGCTCACTTAGCCTTTAATATGGCGTTTCGTTTTACGTGTGGCTTGCGCATTTGCGGGATCATCTGGCCAAAAATGCTTCGGATATTTTGACCTCATATCCTTTTGTACCTCACGATAACTGCCCTGCCAAAATGCCACTAGATCTTGGGTTATTTGAATGGGTCGTTGTGCTGGCGACAATAATTCAATAATTAAAGCTACTTGGCTATTATGGTTACTATCACCTACCGACGGCGTCGAGCTGACTCCATATAATTCCTGCATAGGTAAAGAAACAATAGGTGCTTGCTCTAAGCTGTAGCGAATTTTGCATTTTCGCCCTGTTGGTCCGGTAAAGTAGTTGGGGGCAAGTTGGTTAAAGATTTGCTGTTGTTGATAACTTAATTGGCTGAGTAATGCTTCTGCTAAATCAAGCTTATCAAGCTGTGTTTTACTCGTTATATCTACTAAATACGGCCCAAGCCATTGCTCCAAAGTACTCAACAAATGTATTTCACTTACATCCTCAAAGGCTAAATGTTTTTGCGTTTGATTAAGCCAGCGCCAGCGTAATAAAAGCTGCTGTGTTTGTTCATCAAGTTTAAGCCAACTAAGCCCGCGTTTTCGAATTTGTTGGCACCAACATTCAACGATCAACTCAGTCGACAGTTTTTGTAGGGTGTTTTCTTCACTGATCACCAGTGAGCCAATAACTTGCTGATTAGCACAACGTATACGATTTTGTTTATGATCAAAATGCAGATGTGTTTTACTTTCTACTGCGACTACTTGCCAAGCAATGGCTTGCGATAAGTTAATGTCGGCTGCCAATCCAATAGCTAAGGTATTTTGACGTTGAAAAAACTTAACCGCTACTAGGTACTCTTTATCAGCTAAAGCATCACCACTATTCATGACTAACCCTTTACCATAAGCCGTTAAGTAATTACCTTGATGATCTCTTTGTTTAGCTAGGCGTTCTGGATAAGCGAGCATAAGTAATAGCCCAGTACATTGCAGTGGCAATTGGGCTGCCGTATTACAAATGCGCTTGTTTGTATTTGTTAGTTCAAAGTCACTTGCGTCATTGCCTTGTCGAATCGCCACCTGATATAAACGCTGAGCTTGTTGAATTATTCGTTGATGCTGTGGCTTTTTAGCTAGCTGTAAAAGTTGGGTAATACGTTGCGTTATATCGCAGTTATCTAGGCGCTGTTCAGCGCTAAAAATATCGCGTTCTTCTAATAAGCTCGCCAATAAACACGCTAGCGATAATAAATGTTCAACCTGCTGACTATGCTCAAGCTGCAGCGCCGCTAGTAACATTTTCGCAAATCGTGGATGACAAGGAAAAGCAGCCGCTTGTTTACCTTGAGCGGTTAATTGATGCTTGTGAGTTACCAATGCTAAATCGATTAACTCTTGCCACGCTAGTTGCTCTTTTGTTGCGTTAGGCATTTCTATCATCGGCAACTGTTCACAAGCCGTTGCTCCCCACCTAGCGACTTCCATCAGCATGGGAAGTAAATCCGCCTGTTGAATTTCACTACTACTTTGCTCACTTCTGCGTTCAAAATCATCTTTACTGTATAAACGAATACAGTGCCCAGCTTGCAATCGCCCAGCACGACCAGCACGTTGAATGGCAGAAGATTTTGCAATACTGCGTTGCTGTAGTTTATTACTCAGTGTTTGCACATCATAAATCGCAACATTTTCTAAACCAGAATCAATAACTAAATCAACACCTTCAATGGTTAAGCTAGTTTCTGCAATATTAGTTGCTAGTACTAATTTATGATGACCGCTTGGCGCTGGTGCAATAACTTGTTGCTGCTGTTGTAGCGACAATTCACCGTACAATGGACACAATGTCATGTTTGCAGGCATAAAAGGCGATAATTGTTCGGCTAAATAGCGAATATCGCCAGTACCTGGAAGAAACATTAATATCGAACCTTGATGCGAGTTCACCAAAGATTTTAAAACTGACAGTGCGTGCTGACGCCAAAGGCGAGTATTACTTGGGGCTTGGTAGTTAATATCAACGGGAAAACTTCGCCCTTTGCTTTCCAACGCTACCGCATCAGGTAGCTGATGATTTATCGCTTCTGTCGCTAAAGTTGCTGACATTAAAAGAATTTTTAAGCCTTCTCGCAGACCTTGTTGAATATCGCGTGTTAATGCGAAGGCTAGATCAGCGTTTAGCGAACGCTCATGAAACTCGTCAAACACAACTAAGCCACAAGCCGATAGTTCTGCATCGTGCTGAATTATTTGCGTTAAAATACCTTCTGTAATAACTTCTAAACGGGTGTTTTTTGAAGTTTTACTTTCATTTCGAAGTCGATAACCAACTGTGTTTCCAACACTTTCACCTAACTGTTGAGACAGGTAACAAGCAATGTTTTTTGCCGCTAATCGCCGAGGTTGCAAAAGGTATATTTTCTGACCCGATAAGCAAGGTAAGTCTAATAACCATAGCGGTAAGCAAGTTGACTTGCCAGCACCTGGCGGTGCAGTAAGTAAGATGGTTTTATGATGATTTAATGCGACAATAACATCGTCTTTGATGTCATTAATAGGCAGTTGATTGGCCGATATCGTCATATTCTGAAGTGTTTTAGTCTGTTTATAATTTCATGATAGTAATGTTACCATAACCACGAATGATCGTTGTTTTGTATCAAGCACTTTATTAAATAATTTATCTTATTCTATGTCACTAATTCTCTAATGCTAAACACAATAACGGAACAAATATGAAAAAACGTATGTTTATTGCCTTAGATATTTCAAGCGCTGATAAAGTCAAAGTTGCGCAATGGCGAAAGCAACATTTAGACTTACCATTTAAAGCAATTGATGAAAATAACTTTCATGTCACATTGGCTTTTCTTGGCTTACTAGAGCAAGAAAAACAAGCCAATTTAACAGTACTAATTAATCAACAGCACCATTTAATTCAACAACAACTCAATATGTTAGCAACACAAGATATCAGTTTTTCTTTACGCTTATCTAAAGTTGGGTACTTTAAAAAAGCGCAGGTATTACATCTTATGCCGGAAAGTTGTCCCCATTGGTTAATGTATTTAAATGAGGTGATTGTTGAGTTAAGTCTAAACAGCAATATCACATTAGAAAATTATCGCTACCAACCTCACTTAAGCTTATACCGTAAAGCAAAGTCATCATTAATTGAGACTAACAATATCATCGAAAAGACAGCAGTAACTCAGACATTAAGTATCAAGAGCTTTAGCTTATATCACTCATTCTCTTCAGAATATGGCGTTCAATATATACCAATTCAAACGTGGAAGCTTTAAATTAAATCGGTTAATTTACATACAAATTAAATTTGCAAATTTTAAAATTTATGCTTACTTGGCAAAAGAATAAAATGCTGCTATCACTTGTGACCCTATTTTTAAATGGAGTTTGATAATGGAAACAATAGTCGAGGATAAGTATTCGATAGCGTCACGATCGAACATTTTACAAGTTGAAGCCTTCGGTCCATTTAATGACCAAGTAACTGAAAAATATATTGACGATATGTACAGTGCTTGTGATCAGTTTTCTGGTCAACCTTGGGGGTTATTAATTACTTTTTATGGTAACAGTGTTTTTTCGCCTGAAGCTGAGGAAGCCCTTATCAAGGTTAATAAATACCGAGTAGAAAAAGGCTTAATTGCTAATGCTAGTGTGCTAATTGATAGCAGTACCGCGGATATTCAACAATTGCAGTTACGCAGAATTTACCAAGCATGTAATATTACTTTTTATGTTTTTAGTGACATCAACTGTGCTCAATCTTGGTTAGAACAATATTTACAGTACAACAAGACTTAATAAGAGGTTGAAATATAGACTTGCCGACTCTTCAGAAGTTTTCGGCCTTACATTTTAGACAACTAATACCTATTTCTATATTCCCTCATTTCGCCTGACGAAAAAATAAAAATTATTACAGGGTTAGAAAGTTATTTCTGCCAATGCTCAATAGCGCTTTAGCGATAAGAATAGCGAAAGCTTTGAACTTCCGCCATTCGTTGTCTTAATAACATCTTAATAAAATCTTAATTGATTATTATTGAGTAATTAAGTCGGCAATGGTAGCGATACAAAGACCTGTTGCGCCTGCTGCCCAAAGTCCAGACTCAGTTCCATTGTAAGCGCCTGCTAAGTCAAAGTGTAACCAGCCAGCACCGTCATTATCAACAAAGCGTGATAAAAAGCCTGCTGCATTACTTGCTCCACCAGCTCCACCACCTTTTACTGTACGACTGTTTGCTGTATCAGCAAAAACTGACGGACACTTATCTTGATGCCAAGGCTCTAGAGGTAATTGCCAAATAGCTTCGCCAGTTGCGGTTGCAGAAGTTTGAGCTTTAGCTACTGCACTTTGGTCAAGTGCGAACAAAGCAGTGTAATCACCACCTGTGGCACCTACAGCAGCACCCGTTAATGTCGCCGCATCGATAATCATCGGCGCACCCGTTGCACTTGCCGCCATCAAACCATCGGCAAGTACAAGACGACCTTCAGCATCGGTATTGGCTATTTCACAAGTAACACCGTTTTTATAAGTAATAATATCGCCAAGTTTATAAGCATCACGGCTGATCATATTTTCTGCACAACAAAGGTACAATTTAACGCGTTGATTTAATCCTTGCTTCATTGCCAATGCTAACGCACCTGCAACAACGGCAGCTCCGCCCATATCGCACTTCATATCAAACATGCCTGCGTTACTTTTTATACTATAACCACCACTGTCAAAAGTAATCCCCTTGCCCACTAGGCATGCCGCTACTTGAGCGTTGTCGTCACCCGTAGGATTAAAGTCTAACTCGAGTAAGCAGGGTTCATTAACACTACCTTTACCTACATTGTAAATACCCATCCATTGCTGTTCTTTCAACGCTTCACCTTGAATCAGGCGTGAAGAAACATGCGCTGGTGCAATATTTTTAATATAGTCTGTGGCCAGTTCGGCTAATTTTAATGGATATAGCTCTGCCGGAGTTTGGTTAGTTAAATCACGGCTCCAAGCATAAACGGCTAATTTATTATTCAGGCGTTCAATTAAAGCGGGGTCGCCACAAAAGCTGATATTTTCTAATTTATTAACACAACTAAAACCAAGTGCAAATGCCCATTGGCTTGCTTCGTTCCAGTCGTTACCTTGTAAAGTCGCATGCTCAATGCCTAGTTTTTCTATTTTACGTGCGGCCATTTGAATTTTTCGTAAGCGAAAATCAGCGTCTTGTGGTAAATAAATAGCAATATTATCTTGGGTAATTTGAAGAGTTTTATCTTGCTGCCAACCTTGAGTAAGATTAGTTGGGGTCAACGTTATTGATACTGGGGCAGAATTAGCTGTTGTCATGTTATCGCCTTTACATTAATTTTAAGCTGATAGTTTACACTACATAAATAAATAATTAACCTAAACACCTAGTTGACCAATAAGGCTTTCTTATTAGATATCGGCTAAATGTTAGATCAATCACTAAAGCTCACGTAGTTTAATATATTTGAGCATTTATAATACAAGGTTTTAAAAAAATGAGCTTGAGTCACTATAAAATTAATTATTTTCTCATAGTATTTTTCCTGATGATGGCAAACCATGTTCAAGCCCATAACAAGAGCTGGATTTTAATCGATAATTTTGAACAAAAAAATAACCTTGTCGGGTGGACCAAAGCTGATACTAAAAATGACACTGCGCCTAACATCCCTACCCCTCAGGTCACTGAACAACGTAGTGAAAAGTTACATTCAAAAGATAATACTTACCTAATTAAAAAACCCGCTGCAGAAAATATTATAGGCAACCGAAAAGCCCTCACCTATAAAAAGTTGCCTGTACAGGTAGCCGTTGGAGAAACCTACACGTTTTATACTCGAATAAATGTTGAGTCTTTCCCTAACAATCATGCTTTTGGCATAAGCAACATGCACCCGAAAGACATTGAACTTAACGATTATAACGCTTTTGAACCCACGCTCAGAGTAACCGATAAAACTGAATCGAATGGCTTAATCAATACTGGGGCGCTTATGGTAAAAGTCGACAAAGGCTACGCTAATATTATTAACCCTGTAACCCAGCAAGATGCAAAGCCTTTAATAGCAGGAGTTTGGTACCAAATATGGTATGTCGTGAATAACGCCTTATTAAGTGATAATGGACAAACGTATGATGTATACATTCAAGGCTCAGACGAATTTCCTACTCAGACAAAAGTTTATACAAATGCTACATTTAGAATGGCGAGAGAATTGCCGCTTATATATTTTCTAATGAATGCTAATACTGGACCAAAGTCCCACCCTTATGGTAACGGTGGGGTAAAGTATGACGATTTATATATGTCGAAAAACGTGAACCTATCGAAGCCTATGTAAATGATAAGCGAGTGTTTATATCTGCCAATGAATTAGCAGTTCAAGACTGAATAACGTAAAATAAACGAAATACTCTTTACCATTCAAAATAAACCATTCAATAAAATGGAAATTAACCTTAAAAAGGCGACGTTGATTAAACGTTACAAACGTTTTCTCGCCGATATAACATTAGAAGATGATAGTGACTGTACCATTCATGTAGCAAACACAGGAGCAATGAGTGGCTGTGCGATACCTAATGATATTGTTTGGTATAGTACTTCTGACAATTTAAAACGCAAATATTCTTTTAGCTGGGAATTAACACAAACTCAAAATAATGACTTTATTTGTGTCAATACTATTCGCGCTAATCAACTGGCAGAAAAAGCCATTTTAAATGGCACTATTTCAGAGCTACAAGGATTTGAAACATTAAATCGTGAAGTTAAATATGGTGAAGAGAATAGTAAAATAGATTTCCACTTAACCAATAAGAATGGTTTTGAAACTTTTATTGAAGTAAAAAGTGTAACACTACTTGAAGATAATCAAGGTTATTTTCCTGATGCGGTCACACTTCGCGGGCAAAAACATTTACGTGAGTTAATAGCCGTTGCTGCAAAAGGTCATAGAGCGGTACTTTTATTTGCTGTGCTCCATTCAGGTATCAATGACGTAAAACCTGCTGAACATATTGACCTTAAATACACAAAGCTATTACGTGAAGCAAGCCAACAAGGCGTTGAAATCATAGCTTACAAAGTTATATTTAAAAAAGAACAACTTAAATTTAACGTTGCTTTAACCAACAAAGTCCCTGTAATACTTTAGCGATAACTAAGAAATAGCAAGAATAATGATTGACGTAGGGGCTATAAACTTGCTAAAAGAGCTTGCTCAAAAATTATTGTCACTTTAATTAAAGTTTAGACAGCAGATAAGATTAAAAAATACTTTCAATTTTATCATGATTATTTATCAATTAAGCCTTGAATTTTATACTAGCTAACACAATATATGTGGAATATTACAGGTCTACATAAATTGGCAGTTGCAACCAAGCGATGACGTTACATGATGTAACGATGCACCGTCGAATTAGGTCTAGTAGCATTAGGAGAATTAGCATGCCAACACAGAAAACATTAGGTATTTTAGCATTAGCGGGCGTTAACCCTTACGTCGAAAAACCTAAAGAAGAATACATGAATGGCGCGCAACTAGAACATTTCAAGAAAATTCTAGATGCGTGGCGTATACAACTTCGTCAAGAAGTCGATCGTACCGTAACGCATATGCAGGACGAAGCAGCAAACTTCCCAGATCCTGTTGACCGTGCGGCTCAAGAAGAAGAGTTTAGCCTTGAATTACGTACTCGTGACCGTGAACGTAAGCTAATAAAGAAAATTGAAAAGACTTTACAATTAATCGAAGACGATGACTTTGGTTTTTGTAACTCTTGTGGCATAGAAATCGGTATTCGCCGTTTAGAAGCCCGTCCAACTGCTGATCTTTGTATTGAATGTAAAACATTACAAGAAATCAAAGAACGCCAACTCGCAGGTTAATACCTTCGACCTTGTTGGAATTTAAGAAAGCTATGCGACCCAATATTGTTCAACAATATCGCGGTCGCTTTGCTCCATCCCCTTCTGGTCTTTTACATTTCGGTTCTTTAATTGCTGCATTGGCGAGTTATCTAGACGCTAAGCATAATAACGGCCTATGGCTTGTTAGAATTGAAGATATTGATCCCCCAAGAGAAAAAGCAGGTGCGAGTAAAGACATTCTGCAAACCTTAGAACTTTTTGGCTTGCATTGGGATGAACAAGTACTCTATCAAAGCCAACAAAGTTCGCTATATCGCGAAGTATTAGCCGATTTAGCCCAACAAAACCTCAGTTATTATTGTCACTGTACTCGAGCTCAAATTAAAGCTCTTGGTGGTATTTACCAAGGCCATTGCCGAGGTTTAGCACAGCCAGAAGCTGACAGTGCTACGCGTGTAATTAACACTTTCGGTATTTCACAATTTAACGATATTATTCAAGGCCATGTCGCTTGTAATCAAGAGCTTGCGCAAGAAGATTTTATCGTGCTAAGAAAAGATGGCTTATTTGCTTATCAATTAGCAGTGGTGGTTGACGATATCTATCAAAATATTACCCATGTTATTCGCGGCTGTGATCTGCTCGAACCAACAGCACGACAATTGAGCTTTTACCAAACATTGCAACAAAAACCGCCAAGTTACGGCCACTTTCCTTTAGCCGTTGCTAAGCCTGGATTTAAATTAAGTAAGCAGAATAACGCACCAGAAGTTGATAAAAACAATCCCATCCCTTCACTATTTTCAGCATTAAAATTTCTTGGCCAACAACCGCCTAATGAGTTACTTCAAGCCAACGTTGCTGAGCTTTTAAGCTGGGCAATCACTCATTGGTCGATAAGCCAAGTGCCAAAATCACAAGAAATCGTTCTATAAGCCTTTTTTTCACACTGTTTCCATTCTCTTTTTGCTTGCACTGTTATATCATTGCGCGAGAAATTTAATGATAAAACTGGGGTCCACCATTATCAAAAGCGTCATCAATTTGTGTAAAAAAGTACTTGGAAAAACACGAAAAAATAACTCTACTCTGCCTTCATTTGAGCAGCCAATTATACTTTCTCGTGATCAGCACCCTGTATCTAGAAAACACATGAGTCACAATGCTTTAAAAGTATTGTATCGCTTAAATAAAGGTGGCTATGACGCTTACCTCGTTGGCGGTGGTGTCCGCGATATTATTTTAGGTTTAACGCCTAAAGATTTCGATATTGCGACCAATGCAACCCCTGAACAAATTAAAGCCTTGTTTCGTAACTGTCGTCTTATTGGTCGTCGCTTTCGTCTTGCACATATTGTTTTTGGTCGTGAAATTATTGAAGTTGCCACATTTAGGGGCCATCACGACAGTGATGAAGATAAAAATTGTCAAAAAACGTCAAAGCAAAGTGAAGATGGTATGTTACTGCGAGACAACATTTATGGCAGTATTGAAGAAGACGCTGAACGTCGAGACTTCACCATCAATGCGCTTTATTATTCAGCCAAAGACTTTAAAGTTTATGACTTTGCCAATGGCGTAGCAGATGTTTATGCCAAACAAATTCGCTTAATTGGTGACCCAGAAACACGCTACCGTGAAGATCCCGTTAGAATGCTTAGGGCGATTCGTTTTTCGACAAAACTCGGCATGGAAATTCATGCAGATACTAAAGCACCCATAAAATCTCTAGCTCCGCTGATGGCTAATATTCCGCCAGCTCGCTTATTTGAAGAGTTTTTGAAGTTGTTTATGTCAGGTAAAGCGGTAGAAAACTTCCAATTGCTTCGTGAATATAGCTTATTTCAGTATTTTTTCCCTGCAGTAGATCAACAACTTAATCAACAATCTCAAGTATATTTAGCCGACTTTATTGCCCTTGCAATGAAGAATACTGATTATCGAGTTAATAATGATCAACGTGTAACACCCGCATTTTTGTTTGCTGCAATGCTTTGGTATCCAATGCAAGAGCATATAGAGCGCTTGAACAGTGAAACACAACTCACGCCACAAGATGCATTTTTTGGTGCATTAAGCGAGATAATGTCAGAGCAACAACGCAGTATCGCTATTCCAAAACGCTTTCAAGCGGTAATGAAAGATATTTGGATTTTACAAGAAAAATTAGCGCGTCGAGATGGCAAGCGAGCATATAAAGCGCTTGAGCATCCTAAGTTTAGAGCAGGTTATGACTTTCTTTTGTTACGAGCTGAAATTGAAGGTGACATCAACAAAAATGTTGAGGAAGTTGCTGCACTTCAAGAATTGGCTAAATGGTGGGGAGATTTTCAAGCCTGCAATATAGAAACACAACAAGTGATGGTTAAAAGTGTAGTGGCAAACAAAAGTGGTCCTCGCCGAGCAATTCGAAAGCGCAGAAAGCCTCGAGTACAAAATTCGAGTAACGAAGCGTAATGCCACTCGCCTATATTGGATTAGGTAGTAACTTATCTGATCCTCAAGCACAAATATCTGCCGCGTTAGAGAAATTGCGCCAACTTAAATGCTGTATTGTAACTCAAGTATCTTCTTTATATTTCAGCCGTCCCATGGGGCCGCAAGATCAACCTGATTATATGAATGCGGTAGTGGCTATTGAAACTAGCTTAAGCGCTATTGAGTTACTTGAACAACTGCAAGAAATTGAAAACATGACTGGTCGTATTCGAAAAGACAATCGTTGGGGCGCTCGAATATTAGACTTAGACATTATATTATTTGATCAACAAGTCATTAATACTGCACGCTTAACCATTCCACATTACGGCTTAAAGCAACGAGAGTTTGTATTACTGCCGTTAGCTGAAATAGCACCCAATCTATTTTTACCGGATGGTGATAGTATTAATGAATTGGCCAGTAAGATAGCGAAAAATGGGCTAAAAATTCACAGTAAGTTAAGTTAGAATATCAACGTTAGCATTATAATAATACGGCATCATAAACAACGGAAAATAATATGGCTAAAATAACAACTGCCACCTTAATGAAAATGAAGCAACAAGGTGAAAAAATAACCACCATTACCGCTTATGATGCCAGCTTTGCGAAACTATTCGATCAAGCAGGTATTCACGCCATATTAATTGGTGACTCTCTAGGCATGGTTTTACAAGGCCATGACGATACTCTCCCCGTTGATATTGACCAAATGGCATATCACACACAATGTGTAAAACGCGGTGTTGAAAACACTTTAATTATTGCTGATATGCCGTTTATGAGTTACGCAACCACTGAACAAGCCTATATAAACGCTGCTAAATTAATGCAAGCGGGTGCTAGTATTGTAAAAATTGAAGGTGGTGAATGGTTAGAAGAAACGATTAAAGGCCTAGTTGAACGTGGTATTCCTGTTTGTGCTCATTTAGGTTTAACACCCCAGTCGGTCAACGTTTTTGGTGGGTTTAAAGTACAAGGCAGAGACAGTGCCAAAGCTCAAGAAATGATCGAAAATGCCAAAGCATTAGAAGCCGCTGGCGCTCAGTTACTCGTGCTAGAATGTATTCCAAGCAGTTTAGGCAAGGCTATTACTGAGGCCGTATCGATACCTACCATAGGTATTGGCGCAGGCAAAGACACCGATGGTCAAATTTTAGTTATGCATGACGCCTTAGGTATTTCGTGTAGTTACATGCCGAAATTTTCACGTAACTTTTTAATCGATACTGGCGATATTCAAAAAGCCGTAGAGCTGTATATTGACGAAGTCAGTAAGGGTAATTTTCCTGGACCCGAGCATATTTTTAAATAAGTATTATCAATAAGATTAATTTCTAGGGTGCTAAGAGCAAGTGAGCACTTTAAACATCGAGTAAAAAGTAGAATAACCATGCAAACAATTGAAAAAATTTCGAGTTTACGCAGCGAAATTAATCTTTGGCGACAAAAAGGCCTTAAAATTGCTTTTGTGCCTACTATGGGTAATTTACATCAAGGACATATTGCCTTGGTTGAAAAAGCCAAATTAGTTGCCGATAAAGTCGTGGCGAGTATTTTTGTTAACCCGATGCAATTTGGCGTAAATGAAGATATTGATAATTACCCTCGCACAATGGCTGATGATCAAGCAAAACTATTAGCCGCTGGTTGCGATGTATTATTTACCCCAACACCCGCTATTATTTATCCTAAAGGGCTTGAAAACCAATCATTCGTTGAAGTGCCCAATGTGTCACAAAGCTATTGTGGCGAAAGCCGTCCAGGGCATTTTCGTGGTGTAACAACGGTTGTTTGTAAATTGTTTAATTTAGTACAACCTGATATTGCTTGCTTTGGTTTAAAAGATTATCAACAAGTACAAGTTATTCAAACCATGGTTGAAGATTTATCCATGCCAATTGAAATAATTCCCGTTGAAACAGTCCGAGAACTTTCAGGCTTGGCTTTAAGCTCGCGAAATAATTACCTCAGTGTTGAAGAAAAGAAAATAGCGCCGGCATTGAGCCAAAATATTCAATGGCTAGCGAAAGAAATTCAACATAATAATGACTTCATTGGCTTAGCAAAGAAGGCCGCTGGCTATATCGACAATGCAGGAATGAGAACGGATTATATTCATATTTGTCACGCCCGCACACTGCAACCAGCCAGTGAAGACGATAAAGAATTAGTCATACTTGCGGCAGCGCACTGCGGTAAAGCCAGGTTGATTGATAACTTACAAGTGCAATTAGCTTAAATATATTTCGGTGAGTTGAGCAACGTACTTACGAACATTAAAGCGACTACTTAGTTAGTCGCTTTTTTATGCCATGAACTTTATTTCAGCGATAAAAGTTGAGGGAGAAAGTTTTCACTCTCTTGTGCTAATAGCACTTGCTCTGCTAACACATCTTGTAGAATAGTTTTTGACGTTAACGGGTTGGCTAATACCACTCTAAAAACTAACGTTTTACGACCTTGGTATTTTTGTACTTCGATACGGGTTCTAGAAACAAAAGACTTGCCATTTTCACGTTGACGCTTTTGAATGAATTTTGTCAACTTATCAAGCAATAGGTTCATTTCTTCTTGTTTTAGGTCATCAGCATTAGCCAATACTTTTTGTACACAAGCAGGGTTATAGCGATACGTTAATAAGCATAATTCTGGTTTAGTGACCAATTCAAAATCGGCATGTTGGGTGATCAACTCGGCAAAATAATTCGCTTTTTCAATACTATTATTAATCAGTAACTCATAGCCAGGTCGACTAATAACGTGCAATGCAGAGTACACCAACATTGCCATACCAGGTCTTGAACCTTCAAGCGTATGGCTACCTAAATCTTTTGATCCTTTGCGCAAAATATATTCAGCATGGTGTTCAATTGCAGCAACAGAAGCAGGGTTTTTAAACACCACTAAGCCAGCTCCCATTGGCACATACATTTGTTTATGTGCATCAATAGTCACTGAGTCGGCTAACTCTATACCTTTTAGTAGTGGACGATACTTATTAGATAGAAGAGTCGCGCCACCCCACGCTGCATCAACATGAAAGTGTGCTTGGTAGCGTTGAGCAATATCAGCCATTTTATCAAGCGGGTCTATATTGCCAGTTTCAGTGGTGCCAGCAACACCCACTATACTGAGTACCCGAATATTCTGGCTTGCTAACTGCTGACATTTAGCTTCAAGCAGTTTGCAGTCAATTTTATTATTTTCATCGGTTGGAATAGCAATAACACTGTCTTGGCCTATGCCTAAAATATCTGCTGATTTTTTCAGAGAATAGTGACCACGTGCGGAAACTAAAATAGCTAAGCCATCGTATTGATAGTGCTTAAGTGCGTTAAACAAGCCCTCTCGTGCTACACCTTTAAAGTTCCCATTAGGTTTAAGCAAGTTATTACGCGCCACCCAAAGTGCCGTTAAATTTGCTACAGTCCCACCTGAACAAAACGCACCCAAAGAATGATTCGCACTGTGCATCCATTGCTGGTAAAAGGGTTCGTCATCTTGGTAAACCAAACGATGCATCATACCCAGAACTTGTCGTTCCATTGGGGTAAATGCTTTAGAGGTTTCTATTTTTACCAAATTTTGATTTAAGCCGACCATCAATTTCGAAAGCGGTAAAATAAAGTACGGTAAAGCAGAGGTCATATGACCGATAAAATTTGGACTTGAAGTATGAACGGACTGAGACACTAACTTATCAAGTAAGTGCTGCATATGGTCTGAAACAAAAGCAGGCTCTTCAGGGATCTTAGGATCCGCAAAATCTTTTTCAATTTCGCTTAAAGCTTGTTCAGTGGCCGCAATGTGCTCACCCAGAAAACCAGCTAAGTTCTGAGATATGTCATTCTCAATGCGTCCCAATGTAGAATCGGGTGCAACTGGAATGGTAAAAATACGATGTAAAGACTCTTCAGATACTTTTGCCGCGCGTTTACTGACCGTCATACTTATTCACTATTAACTACTTGCCCGAAGCAAGTTGAGGTTTATATAAGATCGGCACTTTAATAAAAATAGCAGCAAATGTCTCGTTATTTCCACCAATTTTGATGTTAAAAGCAAATTTTAATTGCAATAAAGTTGCTCTTAGCCCAGCAGAGTTGCGATATAAACTAAGCCGAGTTCAACAATCGCTAAACTACTTAATGCCATCATAAATACAGTTTTTTTAATATTATTAGTCATGGTATTCGTCCTAAATTTCACGTTGATATAACTAAGTAATATCAACATTCAGGCCAAAACTGTAACCACTTGAAATAAAAGGTATAAAACAAAATAACGCTTATAAACCAGTTAGGTGATTCATAATTATTAGCTAATAAATTGTTAATTTAACCAAAATATTGTCTTTAATTTAACACTAGAATTATTTGGAAATATGCAATTGCCAACATTGCTGGCCACTTGCATGAAATTTAGCCTCAAATGGGGTTAGAGGCTGAGTAACGTTAATGGTTGATATTGTGCCTTGGAAATTTAAAATGCCCGCTGCCACTTGAAACTCTTCCAAATAAAGTAGCCAATTACTGCGTAAAATAATTTCCTGCCCTATAGCGACTATTTGTGGAAAAACCGCACTGCCGTGCCAACGTCTTTGCACATGTTTAGCTTTTGGCCAAGGATTTGGATATAAAATATAATGCTGAGTAACTTGCCAATTAGCGGCAACTACCAAACGATAAAAATCATTTAAATCAGCACGTACTAAATGAAAATTATTAACTGTGCCTTCGCCATTATCCAGTTTAACTTCATCAACGTTACGGTTAATTCTATGGGCTGATTTATCAACACCAATAACTAAGGCATCAGGATTTTGCTTTGCTATTAAGCGCGTACTTTGACCAACTCCACAACACGAATCAAGAATAACCTCACCTGAAAAAGCCTGCACAATTTCATTTATCTCATCAAAAGCTTGCTGAGTGTGTGCTTGTATCGGCTTTTGAGAAGGATGCGCAATATGCTTGTTAACAATTTCAACCAGTTTTTCATGTACACCAGGTTGATTCGTTACAATGGCTTTAGAGTCACCGGTTATTTCCGTGTTGTTCATCAAATACTACCTATAAAAATTCAATACGTTAATGACTAATGATATTAGCTTCTTAAGCCAATACCTTTAGTAATTAATACCATAGCAATGGTATATAAACTGACAATAAACACACCAAGTACAGCAAAAGACAAGGTTAAGCTAACATCAGAAATGCCTAAAAAGCCATATCGAAAGGCGTTAACCATATATACAATAGGATTAATTTGAGAAACGCCCTGCCAAAACTCAGGTAATAAACTGATAGAATAAAATACGCCACCTAAATAGGTTAATGGCGTAAGAATAAACGTTGGAATAATCGATATATCGTCAAAACTGCCAGCAAAAATAGCGTTAATTAATCCGCCTAAAGCAAAGGTGGCTGATGTTAGCGCAACCGTTACAATAATGACCCAAATATTATGAATTTGAATATCAACAAAAAACATTGAAACTAAAGTCACAATGCCCCCCACTAACATCCCTCGAGCCATACCGCCACCTACATATCCAGCAACAATAACCCAATTAGGCACAGGTGCCACTAGCATTTCTTCTACGTTACGTTGCCATTTGGCACTGAAAAATGACGAGGCAACATTAGAGTATGAATTAGTAATAACACTCATCATGATCAAACCAGGCACAATAAATGACATATAGTCAAAGCCACCCATTTGCCCAATACGTGAACCAATCAATGAACCAAAAATAACAAAATACAAGCTAATGGTGATTGCTGGTGGTACTAATGTTTGCACCCAAATACGCATAAAGCGGTGGATCTCTTTATGCATAATACTTTTAAGCGCAATAATATTTCTAGAAGATACCATAATATTTATTCCTTAACCGCGCTATTGTTTGATACTTTACCACTACCCACTAGCCCTACAAATAGCTCTTCTAGTCGATTACTCTTATTACGCATACTTAATACTTCAATGCCTTGATTATTTAGTTCTGTAAACACTGAATTAATCGTTTGAGTTTTTTTCACATCAACTTCTAATGTGTGTCCGTCAATAACTCTAGAACTTAATCCAGCCAACTCGCTAGGTGAACTGTTAGGCTTCAAATCAAACACAAATGTTTCAACATCTAATTTAGCGAGTAACGATTTCATATCGGTATTTTCAACAATAATACCTGAGTCAATAATGGCAATGTTACGACAAAGCATTTCTGCTTCTTCTAAATAATGCGTCGTTAATATAATGGTGATACCTTGTTTATTAAGCTCACGTAAAAACTCCCACATTGAGCGTCTAAGTTCAATATCAACACCCGCAGTTGGTTCATCAAGTATCAGCATTTTAGGCTCATGCATTAAAGCGCGTGCAATCATTAATCGACGCTTCATGCCACCTGAAAGCATACGGGCTGCGTCATTGCGCTTTTCCCATAAATTAAGCTGCTTTAAATATTTTTCAGCTCGCTGTAAAGCTAACTTGCGCTCAACACCGTAGTAACCCGCTTGGTTAACCAAAATTTTCATTAATGATTCAAACTGATTAAAGTTAAACTCTTGCGGCACTAAGCCTATAAAGCTTTTAGCTGCTTCAAGTTCTTGATCAATATCATGACCAAAAACGGCTACTTTTCCGGCAGTTTTATTCACTAATGAAGTAATAATACCAATAGTGGTCGATTTACCTGCACCGTTAGGGCCAAGTAAAGCGAAAAAATCGCCTTGATTAACTGTCAGGTCAATACCTTTAAGTGCCTGAAAGCCACCTTTATAGGTTTTAGTTAATCCGGATATTTCTAATGCTGGTAGCATAGCGAACCTCAAAATAATTGCGTGTCATTAATGTGGGGGCAAGTTAGATATTTTCAACAACAAATTTAGCGCTTATAACGCTAATAATGACGAACTAACAAAATGTTAGGATGAATGCGTTTGCCTTGCCTAAGTATAAAACTTAAAGTAGACAAAAACATTAAGGATAAACCATGTTTATAAATAAACTCTTGCATTGGGGTGCTTTAACGACCATTTCAATGTCATTAATTGCTTGCCAAAGTACCAATGAGCAGGCCACAACTAAAAGTGTAACTACAGTGCCTTTAACCCTAGAACGTATTTATCAAGAGAGTGAATTTAGCTCACAGTGGCTTGGACAAATTCGTTGGTTAGCCGATGGAAGTGGTTATACCGCGATTGAAAAATCTAAAAAAGCAGCAATTAGCGAAACAGGCGCAGAGCAAACCACAAATGTTGGTGAAGACATTGTTTTTTATGATCCAAACTCACTAGATCGTCAAGTGCTTATTTTTGCAGAACAACTAATCCCAAGTAACAAAGAAACGCCCTTATCAATTGATAATTACCTTTGGTCAGACGACCGCTCGCAAGTGCTTATTTATACCAACAGTAAAAAAGTATGGCGTTCAAAAAGCCGTGGTGATTATTGGATATTAAACCTGTTAACAAATAAGCTGAGTCAATTAGGCGGTAAAGCAGTAAAAGAAAGCAGCTTAATGTTTGCCAAATTTTCACCCGATGGTAAAAAAGTCGCTTATGTCGTTGGTAACAATATTTATGTTGAAACGATTAAAAACAACAATATTACGCAATTAACTTTTGATGTCGGCAATGGCCTTATTAATGGTTTGTTTGACTGGGTTTACGAAGAAGAATTTTCAATCCGAGATGGTTTTCGTTGGAGCCCCGATGGTAAAAGCATTGCTTATTGGCAGCTAGACACTAGCGGCAGTAAAGACTTTATCATGATCAACAACACTGACGAACTTTATCCTACGTTAACGACATTTCCGTACCCAAAAGTAGGCGAAGAAAATGCTTTGGCTAAAATTGGTATTGTTAATGTAAAAAGTACTAAAACCACATGGGCAAAACTGCCTAATAATTCACGCGAAATGTACGTACCACGCATGAACTGGTCGGGTAATTCTGAGCAAGTATTAATTCAGCACGTTAACCGTAAACAAGATACAAATAAACTTTATCTCACCAATATCAATACTGGTGCAGTAGATCTAATACTTACTGAGCAAGAAGAAACCTTCTTAGACTTTTACGATGATGCTAAATGGCTAGAAAATGGTACTGACTTTATTTGGAAAAGCGAGCGAAGTGGTTGGCGACACATCTACAAAGTATCTCGTGATGGTTCAACTATGGTGAACTTAACCCCTGGTGAATTTGATATTACAGACCTACAAACGATTGACGAGAAAAACGGCTGGATATATTTTATAGCATCACCTGACAATGTAGCTCAACGGTATTTATATCGCAGCAAACTTGATGGTTCATTATCAAACCAACGTATAACACCTGAGCAATATTCAGGCTCAAATCGTTACCAAATGTCGCCCGATGGGCAATGGGCGATTCATACACACTCAAGCTTTGCTCAACCAAGCCAAAAGCAGTTAATTAAAGTCGAAGCACATCAAAGTAAGCATTTGTTAATGGGCAATAAAAAACTCAATGAGCAATTGGCTGTGTTAGCAAAACCTCAACATGAGTTCTTTCAAGTAACGGCACAAGACGGTGTTGTGCTTGACGGTTATATCATGCGCCCTGCTGACTTTGATGCCAGTAAAAAGTACCCTATTATTTTTTATGTTTACGGTGAACCTGCAGGACAAACAGCACAAGATAAATGGCGCGGCAATGCTTACTTTTGGGATCAAATGTTGACCGAGCAAGGCTTTATTGTCGCTTCAATTGATAATCGCGGCACACCCGCCCCTAAAGGCCGAGAATGGCGTAAGTCTATTTATGGCGCCGTAGGTATTTTATCTTCACGGGATCAAGCTGACGCGCTTAAAGCCATGACTGAGCGTTGGTCTTATATTGATGTAGACCGTGTAGGTATTTGGGGCCATTCAGGTGGCGGCTCAATGACCTTAAATATGTTATTTCGTTATCCTCAATTATATAAAGTAGGCATATCGTTAGCTCCTGTGGCTGATCAACGCCTATACGACAGTATTTATCAAGAGCGCTATTCAGGATTATTATCAGATTATGCCGAAGGGTATAAGCAAGGTTCTCCTATAACGCATGCCAAGAATCTACAAGGCAAGCTATTGCTCGTTCATGGTACGGGTGACGATAACGTGCATTACCAAGGCACTGAACGTTTAATTAATGAATTAATAAAGCATAACCGCCAGTTTGACTTTATGTCATACCCCAATCGCAGCCACGGTATTCGTGAAGGAGAAGGCACTACTTTACATTTAAAAACCATGATGACAAATTATTTTAATGAACATTTAAAGTAACTTAATTGGTATTTAAGCCCGTATTTTAAAATGAATACTTTACTAAGCCTGCCATTGCAGGCTTTTTACTTTTTTATCTAAAATTAGTGATTTTCACTAAATAGTCATTACATTAACTACAGAGATAAAATAGATAAGAGTTAATCTATTGATAAATAAGTATATAAATATTGGCTTCGACTTTGCACACAATATAGTAGGTATCAGCATTAATACAGTATTGGAGTTACTTATGAGAGCAGATCTAGAAAACGAATTATTTGGCGAAGATAAAACCACGAACAGCTCATGGAAAAATCCCGGTATTTGGCAACGCGGTTTAGCCATGTTGTGCTTTGGCTTTATTAGCGGTTTTATTCGACTTTTTATTAGCCTTATCGCTATTGTACAATTTATCACGCTGTTATTTAGCCAAAAGCCGAACAGTCAGCTAGTAAGGTTTGGGCAAAGCTTAAACAGTTATACTTACCAAATTAATCAATTTTTAACGATTAACTCAGAGTCTTACCCATTCCCATTCTCAGATTGGCCTGACGGGCGCACCTCAGAAGTGCCTCCTGCAGAACAGGTATAATCCTTGATCGATAAAGACAAAAAAGCTCACAAAAAGTGAGCTTTTTAGTTTATCTAACGTCTTCATTAACGTTAGATTGATGATAAAGGGTTATTTACTTGCACGTGATACATAATCACCCGAACGCGTATCAACTTTCACCACATCACCTATTTGCACAAATAATGGTACACGCACTACCGCACCTGTAACCAATGTTGCTGGTTTGCCGCCAGTACCTGCTGTATCGCCTTTAAGGCCAGGATCAGTTTCAGTAATTTCTAATTCAACAAAGTTTGGTGGATCGACTGAAATAGGATTGCCATCCCAAAAAGTAATGGTACATACATCACCTTCTGCTAACCATTTTGCCACATCGCCAACCGCTTTTTCATCAGCAGCAATTTGCTCAAAGGTTTCGTTGTTCATAAAATGCCAAAACTCACCATCAGCATATAAATAGCCTAGCTCTGAATCCATAACATCAGCGCCTTCAACACTCTCACCAGATTTATAAGTTTTCTCTAATACCTTGCCAGATATTAACTTACGAATTTTAATGCGATTGAATGCTTGCCCTTTACCTGGTTTTACTATTTCATTCTCGATAATGTTACAAGGTTCACCATCAATCATTAATTTAAGTCCAGCTTTGAACTGGTTAGTGCTAAAATTAGCCATAATTATTATGCTCGCTCGTTCACGTAGAAAACGTAAAGGTTAAAAATTGAATATAGAAATGCCGCAAATAATAACCCAAATCAGTGATAGATTGCACACTTCTTGGCAAAAAGAATTAGCAAATGTGATTACCGATCCTAAAACCTTGTTAGAGTTGGTGGATATTTCACCAGAAGATTACCAACATCACTTTGCAGCGCGTAAACTATTTCCGGTGCGTGTGCCGCGCCCCTTAATGTCTCGCATTAAAAAAGGCGACATTAACGACCCCATTTTAAAACAAGTGATGCCCTTAGATGCAGAGTTTTCGATAACTGACGGTTATAACGAAGATCCATTAGAAGAACATGACACTGTGGCACCGGGATTACTGCATAAATATAAACACCGGGTATTAATGATGGTAAAAACAGGTTGTGCGGTTAATTGTCGCTATTGTTTTCGCCGCCATTTTCCTTATGCGGATAACAGTCCAAATAAAGCACGTTGGCAACAAGCACTGGTCTATATTCAACAACATAGTGAGATTAACGAAGTTATTTTCAGCGGTGGCGACCCCTTAATGGCTAGCGATGATCACCTGCAATGGCTTATTACAGAAATAGAAAAAATTCCGCATATTTCGCGCTTGCGTATCCACACTCGTTTACCAATAGTGATACCACAGCGAATAACACCGGCACTGGTACACACCTTGAAAACCACTCGACTTAAACCTGTGATTGTTTTTCATGTAAATCATGCGAATGAAATCGACGAAAACGTAGCTGATGCTATTGAGCCTTTAATAAAAGCGCGCATTCCACTTTTTAATCAAAGTGTTTTATTAAAAGGAATTAACAACAACGCCAATATCTTAGCTCAACTAAGCGAGCGTTTGTTTGATGTTGGCATTCAGCCATATTACTTACATTTATTTGATAAAGTGCAAGGCGTGGCCCATTTTGATTTAACAGAAGCAGAGGCAAAAAATATTACCTTGGAACTTATGGCAATTTTGCCGGGTTATTTAATGCCAAAACTCGTTAGAGAAATTGCTGGAGAAGCCAACAAAACACCGATTAATTTGGCATAGCACTGGTATAACATTGGTATAACACTGACATTTAAAATATAGCGAAGTATAAGCACAAATGAGGCAACGCACATAAGAGTATGCTGGCACTCGTTACTGGCAAGACTAACAACATAAAATTACATTAGAGACTAACAAAATCTAAATCAATTTGGCATAATAGCGCCATTGAATACACAAACTGAAAATAAGTTATTATGAGCGAAGCCGTACACAAGCAACTAATCGAAAATATTTCGATAATTTTAAAAAAGTCACTCGCAGCTGACGCCACGTTAACGACATTACGAGAAGCAAAACAGGCTGGGTTTGCAGCCATATTCACTGAAGATGCAGGTTTTAAGTGTTCTGCGAATACTTTTCAACCCTATGTTGAAGAAGTAGCGAATGATTTAATCTTTTGGCAAAAAACTTCAGACCAAAACACATTGATTGATATTGTAAAAAAAATTGAGCAATTATTTACCGTATTAGCTAAATTCGAACACAGCTAAACTTTCTGTCGCGATCAAAAAACGCAGCCAAGCTGCGTTTTTTATGCTTTAAATATATTTATTTCGTCATGTTATTTTCAAAGGTTTTTTTAAACCAATCATCAAACATCTTTTTTTCATAACTTAAGCTTTCATTACGATATTTTAGACTGCTATGCGTTAAAAATCCCATGTCGTGTAGCGAAACATCATCACGTTTAACCACAGTATTATCAGCATTTAGTAACTCGTAACTAAACTTCATTCGAGGGGAAAATATATCTTTTATAATACGAACACGCTTTATGCCGTAATTAATATCGCCAGCTAAATCTAAATTGGTTACTTCAAAAATTAATTTCTGCTGCTCGGGTAACTTTTCAGCTAATTTAGAAAAATGCGCTTCCAAGTTTTTAAACGTGCGCTCTTTAAATTTTTGTCTGTGCCCTTGAGCTGAATCAACATCCGTGTATTTTTCTGGATTTGTCCACTTAACTTCAACTTGCGCGGCTTCTACCGCCGTTATTGAAAACGTAACAACAGTTAAACTTAATAAGCATGTAATAAATTTCATCATAATTTTGCCCTCTTTATTTAGTTCATTATACCGAATCATCATAATATTGCTTGATTCACAATGTAACCCTTTTAAGCTTGAGCTTTACTGTCTTTGTATCATGCAATATTTCATATCAATAATCGTGAAAATGAGTCTAATTTATAAAGCATAGTAATCAAAGTTATTGATTTACCTCCGTGTTAATCGCTAAACTGCAAGGCTATACACAAGTTAGCTTAAAGAAATATGATAACTTGTGTATAGCCTTGTTTTAATCTAAATAACTGAGCCAAATGTGCTAACTGAATTTCTATCAACGCTTAACTTTTCGTTCGCTGTCACTGGCCCTATTTTTATGATGGTAGTGCTCGGTAGTATACTTAAATACTATGGCATTATTGGCCAAGCCTTTGTTGATCAAGCGTCAATATTGGTGTTTAAAATATCGCTCCCGATACTACTTGGTATGAGCATGATAAGAACCGATATTGCAACGGTTTTTGACCCTGTCACCATTGCAAATGCGTCATTATCAACCTTTTTGGTATTTATACTATTGACATTAACCGCGAGTATTTTCGTGAAAAACCCTCGCGATAAAGGGGTTTATGTCCAAGGCGCATTTCGCGGAAATTTAGCTATTGTAGGTTTAGCACTTTGTGTAAATTTATATGGTGATGCGGGTATTGCTAAAGCGTCAATTGTTATGTCGATACTGTCATTGGTGTACAACATTCTGTCTATTTATACCCTAACGACAACACTAACCGACAAAAAACTTAATTTTTTCTCGATGATCATTAGCATGACTAAAAATCCATTAATCATCGGTATTGTACTCGGTATTATGATTAATTTGCTGCACATACCTGTGCACCCAGTAATAATGCAAACAGGTGATTATTTAAGCCAATTAACCTTACCCGTTGCGCTACTCTGTATTGGCGCTAGTTTGTCGTTTGCTGATATGAACGATACTAAAACCGTTGCTACAATCGCTGTTATCGCTAAATTAATCGTCTCGCCGATTATCATTACCTATATCGCATATCTCAGTGGTTTTTCAAAAATGGATTTAGGAATAGTGTTTTTAATGTCAAGTACACCAACAGCGGCAGCAAGTTACATTATGGTGAAAGCGATGAAGGGCAATGAAACCTTAGCGGCTAATATTATTGTAATGAGTACGGTGGCTTCTTTATTTACCGTCAGTATTGGCTTAGCAATGTTAAAGACTTTTGAGTTGATTTAAATAAGCTTAAATCAACTTCATCTCAATGTTTTATTATCTGATTATGGTTAAAAAAGTTCTTTAAATACAACCTTAAAGCTGCCAACACCGGCATAATCAATGTCTGTGTTTTTATCAAAATCTAACTCTACAACCCCTGCATACGATCCTGTTGTAAAGGCTTCACCTTTTTTAAAGCTCGTGCCTCGTTTTGTCATAAAGTTTATCGCCCAATAAACGGGTAATTGCGGCAACGGGTTAGGATGCACGCCATTAAATATCTGCTCGTTAAGCTCACCACCTTCTTCATACTGTTTAATTGATACCTGAAATTTATCTGCTGAGAATGCCACGGACTTATCAATTGTAGGGCCTAAAAATAAGCCTTGATTAACTAAACAATCAGCTAAGCGTTCAGGAAATGTCGCGTCGTAGTCATCAGCAAAGCGACTTTGTATTAATTCTAATGCCATATGACAACTGCCAATAGCCGCGTTGATTTCTGCTTCAGAATAATCTTCATCGCGTGCAGGTAAATCTTGACTCAAAACAAAGGCAATTTCAGGTTCAATTCGCACTTTGCTATTGTCTTGCATTAACCAACATTGTTCTCCCTCTTGCATCGTTTCGCTAAAAATAGGCGCGATAATAAGCTTGTCTTCAGCTAAAGGTAATAGGCATTTCCAGCCGGTAACATTATCAGGGCGAAGCTTAATTATGGCTTGTTGGATCGATAACGCTTCATCAATAGAACGAGGGATTAAAGCTTCAGCTAAACTATAGGCTTTAGTACCTGAGACTCTACGCGCTAAGAATTGTTGAGCTGCGTTTGTAAATTTTTCAAGGGTCATAACCGTTCACTTTTTAGTGGCTAAATAATCAATAAAACTAGATCAACTCTAACTTGATAGCAACCCCTTTGCTAGCCATGGCTTAGACTCTTAAACTTAAGAAAGTAGAAGATACACATAAGCAAAATTCCAATACCTGCTGATCTAGGTGTATACGCGTTCCGTACTAATTTAACATGCTACCCACGTAATAATGGGTAGGTAGCTTTGAGACTGCCATTTCGTTTATAATATGCAGCCTTTATAGTTACAATTCATCAACCTATAAGTGTTAGCGCTGATATGAAAGTTTCTCCCAAGTCAAAACCTGTTTTAATTATATTCATTCTAGCTATTTTGGGTGGCTGTGCCATGATCGCCAATAGCCAATTTGATGATCTGTTCGGCATTGCGGAACCGCAAGCACGTATGGTCGTAAATAATTCGGCTCAAGCCGAGTTTTATCATGATGAAGTACAGCCAATTATTGAACAGCGTTGTGTTGTTTGCCACGGCTGTTACGACGCGCCTTGTCAGTTGAAACTATCATCTCCGCAAGGTATAGATCGAGGTGCAAACAAAGAGTTAGTGTATGACGGCACTCGATTGTTGGCTGCGACACCACAGCGCTTATTTGTAGATAATGACAGCACTCAAGCATGGCGAAACAACGGGTTTTATGGCGTGCTTAACGAGCGTCAACAATCGCCAGCACTTAATCAGCAAGCAAGTGTTATGTCGAGATTACTCTCGCTTAAACAACAACACCCGTTACCTGCGGGTAAAATACTACCTAAGCAATTTAACTTCTCGTTAGATAGAGAACAACAATGTCCAACAGACGTTGAAATAGAAAACTATGTCCAAAACTATCCAGATTGGGGTATGCCATTTGGCTTGCCTGCGCTGTCAAAGCCTGAAGATAAAATTTTGCAGGATTGGCTGCGTAACGGCGCAAAAATGGCACCACTACCGCCATTAACTGATCATTATATTAACCAAATAGCCACTTGGGAAAACTACCTAAACGGTGACTCATTAAAAGAAAAACTGGTCAGTCGATATTTATATGAACATTGGTTTATCGCCCACCTTTATTTCTCTGAATTACCTGCCGGCGAATTCTTTAAAGTTGTCCGTTCTCGAACGCCTCCTGGCCAACCGATCGATATTATTGCCACCCGTCGACCATATGATGATCCCGGTGTAGAGCGAGTTTATTATCGCTTATGGCGCGAGCAAGGCAGCATATTAGAAAAAACTCATATGCCGTATGCATTAAATAATGACCGCTTAATAACATTTACGCAGTTATTTTTTCAAGATAACTATCAAGTAGAAGCTTTACCTTCATACCAGCCAGAAATCGCTTCAAACCCTTTTAAAGCTTTTGAGGCAATACCTTCTATTTCACGTTATAAGTTTTTGCTAGAAGAAGCCGAATTTACCATCATGAATTTCATTAAGAGTCCGGTTTGCAGAGGGCAAGTCGCATTGAATGTAATTAATGATCACTTTTGGGTATTCTTCGTTAATCCAAATGAGAAAAATGCTAAAGATCACTCTGCATTTTATAACGAGCAGCAAGATAAATTAGCCTTACCTTCTGCCGCTGAAAGCAATGCCTATGTTATTACTAATTGGCTGAAGTACTCTAAACTTCAGCGTTCGTATATGCACAATAAAGCCACAAGAATGAATACAGCATTTCCTAACGGCGAACATTTAACGACGGATCAAATTTGGGCAGGTGATGGTGACAATACTAATGCAGCATTAACTATTTTTCGACATATTGATTCTGCAACCGTGGTTAAAGGATTAGTCGGTCGCCCTCCTCAAACATCTTGGGTAATTGACTATGGCTTGTTAGAACGTATTCACTACTTATTAGCTGCTGGCTTTGATGTTTATGGCAATATAGGTCACCAATTAAATACCCGCTTATATATGGACTTTTTGCGTATCGAAGGTGAGTTTAACTTTCTTGCATTATTGCCACCTGAAACCCGTAAAGCTGAACTAAACAAATGGTATCAAGGCGTGTCAGACAGTCAAAAAGAATACTTGATGGCACCACATAAATTGTTTTCTCAACCTTCAGGAATACATTACCAAACTGAACAGCCTAAACAGGAGTTGTATCAGTTATTAAAACAAAAAGTTAACCCGGTATTAGTCACTGATAATAATTTGGCCAGTAAGAGTACACCAAAAAGTCATCGTAAAGCGCTCGCTAAATTACAGCACTTAGTTGGCGGTGCCGTTACCTTGATGCCACAAATCACCTTTTTATCAATACAAGGCAAAGAACAAACACATTATTATTCCGTACTGCGTAATAATGCCCACAGTAATATAACAAGCTTGTTAAGTGAAGATGAAAACCGCTTGCCTGAGCAAGACACTATTACCGTTACTAGCGGCTTGGTCGGTGCATACCCTGATGTGTTCGTGAATGTTAGCGAGTCACAATTAAATAACTACGTTAACTCTGTATCGGCATTAACTACAAAAGCAGACTATCAAAAATTAATGGACAACTATGCTATACGCAGAACCGACCCTAACTTTTGGCAACATAGTGATGCAATGCACGCAGACAATAAAAAACAACATCCTTACAAAGCCGGGTTGTTTGATTACAATCGACTGCAAAATCGATAGCATTAAACTGACTGTTTACTATAGCTAGATAATTTAGCTATATAATTTAGCTAGATAATAAGCGTCGAACTTAACAATAAAAAGCTCAACTGAATGAGCTTTTTATTGTTTTTCTATGTTGCTCAGAACATATAACTAGATACTGTTTACGCAAGATAAGCTCATTAGTTCACTCATTTTATATTCCTGACCTCATTTAAGCCCCTCAGCCCATAATCACATTAAGACGAAAGCTGTGTTCGCATCTCCCAGAAGTTCGGGCAGACATTGCTTCCAGAAATACTCGAAACATCCGAATACAGCCACCTATGAATTTTAATCATGCATTTATGAAATAAAATCAATTTTATTCATGTAATTAACCACGTATAAAATACATTCTGCTTTTAACTTTAGACATTATTACAGCTGGTTTTCAATTAAGCCTTTAGGCATAAACCAAAGAAACTGTAGAAGACTACTGACAAAGAAAATCAGAAAAGGAAGCTAACAGCTCAAAAAGAGCATGAAATACATTCAGGTTTTATTACAGAAATTGGATATCAGATCATCATGAATACAGATTTTACATTTACGATTAAAAACATATGTCTCAATGAAAACTATCATCCATCAGACAATACACGCATTACAACCAACTTTGCTAACTTGGCCAGAGGCAAGAGTCGCCAACAGAATTTACGCAATACGTTAAAGATGATCGACAATAGCTTTAATGCCCTAGCCTATTGGGATAATCCCAAAGCTGATCGTTATTCTGTCGAGCTTGAAATCATTTCTGTTGATATAGATATTGAAGACAGTGGGCAGTCTTTTCCGTCAATCGAAGTATTAAAAACAACGGTTGTTGATCATCAAACTAACGAACGCATTGAAGGCATTGTAGGAAATAACTTCTCTTCTTATGTCAGAGATTATGATTTTAGTGTGCTGTTGTCAGAACATAATAAAGGCCAAGCGCAGTTTAGCATTCCAGATAGTTTTGGCGATTTGCATGGAAAACTTTTCAAATATTTTGTTAATTCAACTACTTATAAAAAACACTTTAAGAAAACGCCCGTTATCTGTTTAAGTGTTTCTGATAACAAAACTTACCTTCGAACTGGTAATCAACATCCTTTGTTGGGGGTTGAATACCAACCTAATGAATCATCTTTAACTGAGCAATACTTCAAAAAAATGGGCTTACAAGTTCGATACTTTATGCCTCCTAAAAGTGTTGCGCCTTTGGCTTTCTTTTTCTTTGGTGATTTACTTAATGATTACAGTAACCTTGAGCTAATTAGTACCATCAGCACGATGGAAACATTTCAAAAAATTTACCGACCTGAAATTTATAATGCCAATGCTGTAGCAGGAAATTTTTATCAACCCAATTTAAAGAACCAAGATCATTCATTAACGCAAATTGTTTATGACAGAGAAGAGCGTAATAAATTGTCCATTAAGCAGGGAAAATTTACTGAAGAGAACTTCATCAAACCTTATCAAAAAATACTTACGCAGTGGTCTGCTAATTACGCGCTTTAATTAACCCAATTGAAATGAATAAAAAGGTACAGCGGCATTTATTATGAAAACACTTATTAAGAAAAATCCCACTAACAAAGCGCTTATAGAAAAATTACTACCTACATCAACCGCAGGCAGTTTACCTAAGCCCTCATGGCTTGCAGAGCCTGAAGCACTATGGTCACCTTGGAAGTTACAAGGCGATGAATTAATTGACGGTAAACACGACGCTTTACTTGTGTCATTGCAAGAACAACAACGTGCAGGCATTGATATTGTTAGTGATGGCGAGCAAACGCGTCAACATTTTGTGACCACATTTATCGAGCACCTAACCGGCGTCGATTTTGAGAAGCGTAAAACGGTTAAAATTCGTGATCGTTATGAGGCTAGTGTTCCTACGGTAGTTGGCCCAGTTTCTCGCCCTAAGCCTGTTTTTGTTGAAGATGCCAAACTTTTACGCCAGCAAACCAGTCAACCTATTAAATGGGCGTTGCCAGGCCCAATGACCATGATTGATACGCTTTATGATGACCATTATAAAAGCCGCGAAAAGCTGGCTTGGGAATTTGCCAAAATTCTTAATCAAGAAGCTAAAGAATTAGAGGCAGCAGGAGTTGATATTATTCAGTTTGACGAACCTGCTTTTAATGTGTTTTTTGATGAAGTTAATGATTGGGGCATTGCTTGTTTAGAGCGAGCAATTGAAGGCTTAAAATGTGAAACCGCAGTACATATTTGTTATGGCTATGGCATCAAAGCCAATACAGATTGGAAGAAAACATTGGGTTCACAATGGCGACAATATGAAGAAGCGTTTCCTAAACTGCAAAAGTCGAGTATCGATATTATCTCGCTAGAGTGCCATAACTCGCATGTACCAATGGATCTATTGGAGCTTATTCGCGGTAAAAAAGTAATGGTAGGTGCTATTGATGTCGCAAGTAACACGATTGAAACGCCAGAGGAAGTCGCGAAAACGCTACGAGAAGCACTTAAATATGTCGATGCCGATAAACTCTACCCTTGCACTAACTGTGGCATGGCGCCTTTATCTCGGGAAGTAGCAAGGGGGAAATTAAAAGCGTTAAGCGCAGGAGCTGACATAATCCGAAAAGAACTCGCCAGCCAAACCTGAGCCTAATATTGATACTGAATAGGGTTACTTTAGGGGTAATGGAGTGTCACTTCCAATACCAAGTTAGTGGCCCTTATCTGCTCCCTTAATAAAACTAAAAATTTTCTTGTTCTAGTGAGTATTCAACAACAATTTAGCATTATAAAAACGCTAAAAGAAAAATTGCGCCAACATACGTAAGCCAGTAAAAAGCAATACAAAGGCAAAAATCTTCTTCAGTTTTACCGCATCTAGTTTTGCTGCCAATGATGCCCCAACAGGTGCGAATAAAACGGTTAGCGGTACAATACAAATAAATCCAAATAGATTAACCAAACCAAACGTTCCCGCAGGAGCATCGACAGGTGTACTACCTAAAATCAACATGGTTAACGCGCCCGGCAAGGAAATAATCAACCCTATTGCCGCCGCAGTGCCAATGGCCTTATGAGCAGGATAATTATAAAGGGTGAGTAGTGGCACCGAGATAGTACCACCGCCAATCCCCACCATAGCACTGAAAAAACCGATGGATGTGCCCATTATCGTTTGCCCGGTTGCACCTGGTAATTTTTGGTACAGTGCCGATTTACCGGTTCTAAACAACATATTTAATGCTGATAAGACTGCTATCACACCAAAAAGCAGTGTCAGTATATTACCTTCAACACGAGTGACTAACCAACTACCAACCAATACCCCGATAAGAATAAATACCGCCCAACGTTTGAGCAGAACAAAATCGACATTACCTTTTTGATGGTGAGAACGAATTGAACTAATCGACGTTGGTACTATGGTGGCCAGAGAGGTTGCAGTTGCAACGAGCATCGCAGACTCTGGCGAGACACCAAAGCTTTGGAACAAAAAAAACAACACAGGTACAATAACAATACCGCCGCCCACGCCTAATAAGCCAGCTAAAATACCTGCAAATACGCCTGTGGTAATCAATGCCAAAAGGGTTGAGATATTATTCGTGATAAATTCAATGATATACATTAACGACTACTTCTATTTTTTGATTCTATTTTTAAGAGCGACAAAAATATAACTATCGATTCAAGGTACAGTTGTCGCCTACAATATTCAGACTTTAGGTTAAACAACAGCTTTAGTGTCTTCTAGCAGCTAACTGCGGGAAAAACCAAGAAAAGAACTGTCGCCATTATTTATTCCTATGCTCATTATAAAAAACTTGTTTGATTAATAAAATGATATTATTTCATCAATCAATGAATGTAGTTCATCATTAAAGTGAATAAACAGCTAAAAAGGAGTTAACCAGTGTTAGAGAGGATACATTTAGAAATATTAACCGCAATAAAAGAACATGGAACCCTAACTAAAGCGGCTGATTCATTACATTTATCTCAATCTGCGTTAAGTCACAGCATTAAAAAGCTTGAAGGCCAGATAGCTACGCCAATATGGAAAAAAGAAGGTCGAAACCTACGTCTTACCGCTGCTGGAGAACGCATTCAAACACTAGCTAATAGAGTGTTGCCGCAATTTTTACATACCGAGTTATTACTGAGTCAGATTGCAAAAGGCGAAATGGGATCATTACGCATTGGTATGGAATGCCACCCTTGTTATCAATGGTTACTGAGAGTTATTCAGCCTTATTTAGAACAATGGCCAGATATTGATATGGACGTGAAGCAGGAGTTCCAGTTTGGCGCTTTAGGGGCATTACTTAGCTACGAAATAGACGTACTTATTACACCAGACCCACTCTTTAAACCTAAAATAGAATACATCCCTGTTTTTGACTATGAACATAGACTCGTGGTTTCTGCATCTCACGAACTGGCAAAAAAAGGTTTTGTATTACCGGAGCAACTAAACGAAGAAGTACTTTTTAGTTACCCTGTTGAACCGCTAAGGCTCGATATTTTCAGTCAATTCCTCAATCCCGCAAAATGTTCAGTTAAGAAACACAAATACATAGAGACAACTGAGATCATGTTGCAAATGGTGGCCGCTGGTCGAGGCGTTTGTGCTTTACCTGGCTGGCTAGTAGATGAATATTCAAAATCAATGCCTATTAAGAGTATTCGTTTCGGAGAGAAAGGTATTCGTAAACAGATTTTTGTCGGTGTTCGTAAAGATGAACAGCATATAGACTACTTAAACGACTTTATCGCTCAAGCTAAAAAGACAAAATAATAAATTTACTTTCTTAATAATTAAGCTTTCCTTATCACAATAACAAAAAGGTTAAAAATATGTCAGGCGAAACAAATATTAATACACTACTAGCATCAATGGAGCCTAAGTTACTTGATGGCGATTATGTGTTCTGCACATTTAAAGATGCAAAATATGGCGATCATGCTGAGCTTTTTCCTTTAGCTGCTTACCTTGAGTCTGAAGGGTTAACGCTATTAATAAAGCAAGATATTGCTGATAAAGCAGGTTTAGCCTATGAAGCCATATTTAAAGGCATAACCTTAACAATACATTCAAGCCTTGAAGCGGTTGGCTTAACAGCTGCAATTGCCACAAAGCTTACAGAAAAAGGTATCAGTGCGAATGTCATTGCCGCTTTTTATCATGATCATATTTTTGTACAAGCAGATAAGTCAGCACTAGCCATGCAAGCTTTAGCTGAATTTAACAACTAAACAGCACTTTATAATTCATCAGAATATACATTATATTTTAAGCATAAGCTTTGATGAGTTAGGCATACAATTTAATATTAGAATGAGCGATAAATTACACATAATTACCTGTAGTTTTAGCTCATTTCAAATGATTAAAATGGATTAGTTAACTTTTAGTTTTAAAAATTAAGCTTTATTTTAACTAATAATATACATCTAATATTTAAGATATGAAAAGGCCTATCCTCCGACAAAGTAGTCATTAAGGTAACTGGCTTTTAAAAACAACAACTGCCACAAAGCAGTCTAAATTTACGAATAAAAATCATCCCGCCTAACGATCACTTTGAAACGAAATCTGACCTTTCACTAATTCGTTTTTATGACTTTTCTGTGCGATTTGACCTAATAACCTTAAAAGTTTAAGGACTTAGAGCGAATTGCAGTCACATGGAAAGTTGGCAGGTTGTCTAAATATAAGTTCGCTGAACGCTATTTATATATGCTAAAAAATAATTCAAAAGTTTACTCTGACCCCAGATACCCCAGATATTTGATCAACTCAGATATTTAATCAACTCAGATATTTAATCAACTCAGATATGTTTCAAAGCTTATATTGTGATCTGTAAGAACAACTAGTAGAGTCCGGGAATTACCAGACACTTACAAAGAAGGTTGTCAGGTTTTTTTACAAAAACGTAAAAAACACAGCCTAAAAAGTTCATTCGGCTAGTCTAAATCAAACAAAGAAACATAAGTGATTGTTTTAATTTGACATTAATATCTTGGCACATAACATGCAGCATCGAGAAATGCTTTGAAATATTTTTGAAGCGATTAAAAGGAATGTCAAAGTGAAATTAATCAAACTTCTAATAGCGGTATCCATGGTAGCAAGTACATCATTCGTACAAGCAACCCCTATCACTCTTCCCAATTCATCTCTTTTTGACAACTCAGATGTTAATTATGGTTCCCTTCAAAGTGATTGTGGCGGTGGTTTTACCTGTTTTCTGGATGCCAGTTCTCTTGGCGCTGGTGGCGGCGGCGATCATTTTGATGATGCGATGGGCGTAGCACTAAACGGTAATGCCTATGGTGTAGGTGGCGGCGACTGGGACGGTACGTCTTTAAAGTTGGATACAATATCATTCGGCGGTCTTGATATTTTTGTTGAATTTATGGCTCTTGGCCCGGTAATGCGCCAACTTGTTACCGTTACAAACACCAATGCGAATACAGAATTAGCCAATCTGTCATGGCAGAACAATACAGGTAATGATGGTGGTCAACAAACCATTGCAACAAGTAATGGTGACTTATTGGCAACAACTGATGATAAATGGGTTGTGACCGCAGATAGTACGACAGGAACAGATAACGAAGTTAATTCATGGATATATGGCAGTAATGGTGCTTTTTCTCCAACTTCTGTTTTCTTAACGGATCTTTCTTCTAGTTTCGGGAGCTCTGGAGATGAAGGGTTTTCTGCATTATTTGATATGGAGCTATTAGCTGGCCAAACGGCTTCTTTGATGTTCTTCGTAGGTATTGAAGGTATAAATCAAGATGGTATTAACCTTGCCTCTAATGTAAGTGATACAAGCTCAGCTATGTACAGAAGCTTAACGTCAGACCTTAGTGTTGCTAAACTTTCTCAAGTTCGAAATTGGAATGCGGCGACCTCAGTACCAGAGCCAACAACGCTTGCAATTTTTGCTTTGGCTTTACTCGGTTTACGCGTAAGAAAAATCTGCGCTTAATAACGCAGTTAATCAACATTTAAAAAGCCCTATCGTGGATGTATTGCCGTTTAATTAAGGTGAACGTTTTTTTGTTTGTCCAGCGAAACTGACAAACCCGATAGGCTGAAAGAAGCCATAGGAAGTTAGAAGTACACAACACAAGTAAACCTACTTTGGCGATGTTGGTGGGGAAGCGTCTAAAATAGCGCGAATCCCAACACCGAAGGTCGGCTCTTGGCTAATCAGTGACCTAAAGAACAAACCATAGTTCATGTCAGCAATGCGCACAAAGTGATCTTTAAATCTAGGGATTCCAACGACTGCTCTAGGTTAATTCCTGACCTAATAAACCATAAGATATGGCCAAGCAATACAAAGCCCCGCGAGGGCGAAGTTTTGTTTTTAATAAGGCTAAACTCGAATATTAATCATTAGTAGTCAGCGTTGTGCCAATTGCAGTCATTCCCCATTAATAAAGTGACCGTCTCAAATGGGCAGTGACCGACCGTAGCTATTTTCTTCTATCACTTCCAGTGAGAGTGGTTTTTCAGGGCTTCGACTGCGATAACCTGAAAATCAGCTCCACTGCGTGAGACGTTCTAGTAATATTTGCACATGCATTCTGCGACAGTAAAGTAACGAGTCAATGTATTTAACCTATTAGACTGCTTTAGAAGGCCTTTTATTTGTTCGGTTACTATCGCTAAAGCTGAATACTAAAGTTCTGCCCTATGTAACTGTTCAAGTTAATTGTCGCTTAATATACGTATACCTTCTATTTGTTCTTTTTTAATTTAACACCTCAATAATTTAATTAAATTCCATTATCAAAGCTTATCTGTTTAATTAAAGCAGATAAGCTTATTGAATTGCCACTAGTTTACTAGACGCTTCCTAGTAGTTCTGGGCAATGATTTTTATTAATTAAAAGTAATACTGGTATCGTCGATACTATAACTCACAGGCCCGAATGGCTTACCCGCAACACTCTGGAAACTGTTACAAAAAAGCCACCATTGCCAAATCCTTTTATCAACATTATGGTTTAATAAGATCAATATTTATTTCTGACTAGGACTGAGATTAATTGTCAAAGTAGTATAATCACTATGATAGGTTCCCATGACTTCTTCTGGAATCGTTATAACTACAGATCCCAACATCAAAGTGCCACTCAGTTCAGGTTCAATCATAAAAATACCTTCTGCATTGGTTTTCTTAAAATATGTTTTTTTATTAGTTAAAGCCTGGGTCACTTTATGGTTTGCTAACGGCTTACCATTTCTCAGTAAAAAAAATTGATTGAGCTTATTTTCTATTGGAACAAACTCTAAGACTAAACCTGCAGGCTGACTACTGGGTTTATCATGAATAGAACATTTATCTACACACATCAGCGTTTTAACATGCTTACTGTAACTTCTTTGCATTGGTTTACCTTCAGATGCTTTATGAAAGGCATCAATTGTCTCTTCATTAGCTTCTATTTCTTCAAAGTAAGTATCCACATTTTTAGCTGCTATTTCGCCATGCCTTTTCTTACTGCTAATAGCGAGTACCGCAGTCCCTTTATTACTTGCAGTAAACAATGCGTGAAGTGCTGATTTCTCTTTTCGATATTTTACTGATGCAATCTCAACACCATTGATAAAGGTATGTGAAATTTCTATTCGGTCTACTGTAAAACCACTACCAAAATCAGGAAATGATAATGAGCTTGAAAGGGCTACATCTATTTGATCACCCTCATTCCAATTAAATTGATTGGGTAGCATAAATGTTTGGTGAGCCATTGCAGGCATAACAACTAAAACATTAACGAGTAGAAATAATTTTTTTATCGTTTTTGCTAATGATGTTTTCTTTTTCAATAATTGACTTGATATCAATTTGCTTTCCATAATATTTTCCTTTTTTTACATGGTTATAGAAACTTACTAGACTAATGGATATGGGCTATTTCTCCACGCCATCAATTTTATTTAATAGCATGATTTCCATAATGTTTTATTTATAGTTTGACCATTTCCTGTCCATTGAACCCTGTTTCTAATTAAAGAAATAGCAGTATCTCCTATCATTTATACATGATGTTCTAATTTTGTTTTATTCATACTTTTAAGATAAGTGTATAAGAAGAGTAAACCGTATACCTGATCTATTCAACAGGGCCTGATTTTGTTGCGAGCAGTGTCATTGAACTGACTATTGGAACAGGTCAATGGATGAGAAAGTCAGAATTTGATAGCGTTAGGTATGAGTTTTATCCAGTAAATCGACAAACAATTGTTGCACAGGCATTTTGACTTCAACCCTTTTTGTAAGAATGCAGGATCACCCAAACAATTAGATGGTGCTAAGCCCCCGGTAATTGAGTTTACCGTTAAGCCAAAACAAATAAATAGTTAGCGATCCAATGGCTGTAAAATAAAACCCTACTGACGGAGTTAAGGGTTGTATGGGTTATTAAGCAAAATGCTATGAAAACATACTCTTGATTAAGAACCAAAATCTTAAACTTATTTGTCGAGTTAAAGCAGCCCTACTAGCAGACACAATGCGTTGCTCGATATTTGAACTGCATATCCAAAAAGAGTAGTGTAATTAAAAATAAGGAAATAAATAATGAACGACTTAGCCATTCATACTTCGAGAAGAAAATTCATTCAACAATTGGGTTTAGGCGCTGCTTGGGTAGGCTTGGCTACCAATTCTCAGTTCGCCTTTGCTAACAGCCATCCTATATTACCTTTTCGTCAAAACGCCGCTAAGCTTATGCTACATTTTAATGAAAATTCATTTGGCATGTTTCCTAAAGCATTATTAGCGGCTAAACAGGCTATCGAATTATATGGCAATCGTTATGCAGATGAATCCTTTGATGAATTTAAAATTAAATTAGCAGCGCATCATAAAGTTGATCCACAGCAGTTGATTTTTGGTAATGGGTCCACCGAAGTATTGCAAGCTATTGCTCAGTTACTCAATATAAAAATAAAGAAAAACCTAGTACAAATAAGTTAGTAAAAATTATTAATTGGAGATAATTACTAATTTTTACTATCAGATCCGTAATCTACATAACTAGGATATAAAAGTATTAGACGAGTGATTAATTGCGCAATTTAATAACAAGGTATAGTCACCCGTCTGAGGATTTGACACTACTTTCAAGTGACTCAAAACACCCACTCCATCCTAACTTGACCAAGATCCAAACTTGCATTATCAGTAGTTGGATTATTTTTACTCACCTCTAGCACTTTTAAATACTCTGCCGTAAAGCGTATTTCTGGTGTCGCATATACATTCAATGCTAACGTCATGTTTCTTTCAATGCCCCCAATAACATCTGCGGCATTTAGATCTATTTCACTGTAGCGCATAGCAAGTTCCCAAGCTCCAGTACCGTCTTGCCCGAGAATGCTTTGCGGTTTCACAATACCGAACTTACCTTTTTTGTAAACTCGGCGATCATTAGTTAAAAATAAACTTGATTGAATATACCAACTATTAAAATCTAAACTTTCTAACCCTGTATTTACCGAGCTTTTTATATATTCACTCTGAATATTCAGTCGCTGATAGTTAACAGCGGCCTCGAACCCTATTTGCGAGTAATCGTCAACGTCTGAGATCGCTCCCGTATCGACTAATTGAGTGCTAGCTACATAACTTTCTGGATTTGATTTAAGTCTTAACGAGGTATTATCGCCATTGTTAGAGTGCAAGCCAGCTACACCTAAGTGCACAAAATAATCATCATTTTTAACGGGAAGCCACACTAACCTTCCTGCAATTAATGTCTCTTCATCTTGGCCAGCATTACTTTGGTGTAATTTATTACCAAATATACCGGCTTGTAGCGACCAGTTATCTTTAAACATATTTATACCAGCGCCTAGATGCCTGCCTGGTGAAAGTCCAAAGGCGAGTGAACGCTCGATAAAGGTGTTAGCATGAGAACTCGCCTGAAACTCCAACGAGAAAGGCACTTTATAGTTACCCGTAATTAACTGAACTGAATCGTTAACTTTATATGCCAAAAATGCATCTTTTATCCCTTTAGTTCCTCCTGCAACAAAGTCGTAATCTAATTTATACTGCCAGTTATTATAGAGGGTACCTTTTATAAATAACCTTGCACGACGAATAGCAGTACCATCACCTAAGTCAAAATCATCACTTTTATACCAAGCAGCATGGGCTTCAACACGCCCACCAATATGAGCAGAGAATTGCTTGTCGGCACTTTTTACTTTTATACCATTTTTGACCACCACCTGAGCTTCGTTAGCAATAGGCTGTTTTATCTTAGATAGTTTTTGAGTTTCTACCTTTTCGCCTTGATGTTCAGCCATTAATCGTTTGTATTGATCGACCGTAATTGTGCCATTATCTTTTAAAACCCCTAATAACATTGCCAGCTCAGATTGACGTGGTCTAATGGATTCGACTACCTAGTTAAGAGATAATAATCTTAATTGGAGATCGAAAATGACAAAACGTAAAAAATATTCAAAAGAATTCAAACTTGATGCAATCGCTTTAGTCGTTGAGC